>JAFSWY010000445.1 GCA_017444295.1 Selenomonadaceae bacterium
ATGGACCAGCCGCCCCCGTCCCTCCTGGGTGATCTCATGGACGGGCTTGTCCGGGTCAAGATACGCCGCATCCATCACCGGATCGATCAGTTTTCCCGGCAGGAGGTCATGCAGGGAATTCTTCAATTGCTTCCGGATGTATTTGGAAAAATCCCTCTGTACCCTGGCGTCAAGCTTCTCCGGGGAAAGCGCCGGTTTCAGGTTCAGGGCCAGTTCCACAAAGCGCCCCTCCGCCAGAAGGCGGGCCGCTTTTCGCGACAAAGACAGGATCACAGGCCCCGTCACGCCAAAATGGGCAAACATCATCTCGCCGAAAAGCTCCTCCTCCTTCTTCCCGTCTGCCAGCAGCGTCACCCGCACATTCCGCAGGGACAGCCCCTGGGCATCCTTCACCCAGGTTTCCTCTGTCTCCAAAGGAACAAGGGCGGGAAGGAGCTCCGTCACATGATGCCCCAGCTTCCTTGCCATTTCATAGCCGTCGCCACTGGAGCCCGTGCCGGGATAAGAGGCGCCGCCTGTTGCGAGAATGACGGCATCCCCATAGAAGGCCTCCCCTTTCTCCGTTTTTGCGCCCACAGCCCTTCCACCCTCCACCAGGATCTCCTTCACGGCAGCTTCCGTGACAAGGCAGACGCCCATCTCATGCAGCTTTCCCAGCATGGCATCCACGGCATCCGCTGCCCGGTCACTCTGAGGAAAGACACGGTTCCCACGCTCCACCTTCGTCGGAACCCCTGCCTCCTCAAAGAAGCGGATGACCTCCTGATTGTCAAAGGCCCGCAGGGAACTGTTGAGGAAGACGCCATTGCCCGGGACATTGGCGATGATCTCGGGAATCTCTGCCGCATTCGTGATATTGCAGCGCCCCTTGCCCGTGATGAGCATCTTCTTCCCCACGCGGTCCATCTTCTCAAGAAGGGTCACCCTGGCACCGTTTTCCGCCGCCTTGATGGCCGCCATCATCCCCGCAGGCCCTGCGCCGATGACAAGGACGCGCTTCGCCTCACTTCCCAAGTCCTGCAAGCTCATAAAGCCCTGCCACCTCCTCTGCCGTCAGTTCCCTGTGCCTTCCTCTCCCGACACCCTTCAGGTCCAGTCCTGCAAAGGCCATGCGCTTCAAAGCCTTCACCTCGCAGCCAAGGGCGGAGAACATGCGGCGGACCTGCCGGTTGCGTCCCTCATGGATGCAGATCTCCACCCGGGAAATCCCCGTGCCCTGCTCCAGAACCCTGACCTTTGCCGGCGCCGTCATGCCATCCTCCAGCAGGATGCCATGCCGCAGACGGTCCAGCAGTTCCTCCGAAAGATTCCCTGCCACCTTCGCAACATAGGTCTTCTTCACTTCATAACGGGGGTGGAGAAGACCATTCATCAAGGCACCGTCATTGGTGATGAGCAGAAGTCCCTCCGTGTTGTTGTCCAGACGCCCCACGGGATAGACACGCTCCTCCACCTCCGGCAGCAGATCCAGAACCGTGCGCCGTCCGCGCTCATCGCTTGCCGTGGACAGATACCCCTTGGGCTTGTTGAGCAGGAAATACACATGCCGCTCCGCCCCGCCGATACGCCTGCCATCCACGCAGACAGCCTGCCGGTCCGGATCGCACTTCCTGCCGAGCTCTGTCACCACCTTACCGTCCACCGCGACACGGCCCTCCAATATGAGTTTTTCTGCCGCCCGGCGGGAAGCAATGCCCACCCGGCTGATGATTTTCTGCAAACGCTCTTCCATATTCCTCAAACAACATGATATTTTTTTGCCAACTGATACAATGTGACAAAAAAGGATTTCACTTCCACGGATTCCGTGGCAACGAGATCGGTGCTTCCAACTTCCCTGCCATCGTACATGACACAAACCGTTCCCACCACGTCACCGGCCTCCACCGGGGCATGCAGAGCCTTCGGCAGGTCAACGACCTTGCTGTATCCCCCATCGCCGTCATCGCCCGCGGGAACCACGATATCCGATGCCGTCCTGACAGGCACTTGCCTCCTGCGCCCCGAAAGGACAGAAAGATTCCCGAAGGATTCGCCTCCATTGACCACCCGCAGAGGTTTCACATGGGCGAAGCCATAGTCCAGCATGGCGATGGAATCATTCCACATATAGATGCTGTCCAGGACGACAGCCACCAGCTGAATACCGTCCCTCTCCGCCCCTGCCACAAGGCAGCGCCCCGCCGCATCCGTGTAGCCGGTTTTCACACCGTTGGCGCCATCATAAAGCCATAGCATCTGGTTCTCATTGCGCCAAAAATCTGCAGGATCCCCGCCCCAGGGAATCGTTTTTTCCTTGGTTTTCACGATATCGGCAAAAACGGGGTTTCGATAGCCATAGGAAGCAATCAGGGCCATATCATAGGCCGTGGTGTAATGCCTCTCATCCGGCAGCCCATGGGGATTCACGAAATAGGTATCCGCAGCGCCGATTTCCCTCGCCTTCTCGGTCATCATCCTGGCAAAGGCATCCACATTGCCCGCAACATGCTCGGCAACGGCCACCGTGCCATCATTTCCCGACCTCATGATGATGCCGTAGAGAAGATCCCCAAAGCGAACCTTCTTTCCCTCCTCCAGCCAAAGGGTGGAACCCTCGGTCCCGGCCGCACGTCTGCTGACCGTCACGACATCATCCATATTCCCCCTTTCCAGGGCCACGATCAAAGTCATGGCCTTCGTCGTACTGGCAGGGAAACGCCTCGCCTTCATATTCCTGGAATACAGGACTCTCCCCGTCCTGGCCTCCATGACCACGGCAGAACGGGCCGTCACATTGGGCAGGATATTGTCCGTCCTCTCCAACATCTCCTGTGCCTCTGATTCCTTCCCCGCCTCCCTGGACTCCGCCACGCCCAAAAACATGCAGGAAAAAGCCAGCAATACCACCAGAACATTCCCCACAAGCCTCATAACCCGTTCCCTCCTAAATTACCCAATGTTCTTAAGTATATCATCCACCGGCAGGAATTTCAACGTCCTGCATGCAGTATACATATTCTGTCCCCTCCCCTTGACTTCCTCCCGTTTCTTCACTAAAATCAAATCTGTAATACGATCTTCATGCTCCACTCTTCACACCTCTCAAGGAAGGATCTGTAATCATTGGTACAGAAAGAACATCTCATCCTGCCATGCGCCGCAGCGGTATGGCTTTTCTCCTCCATGCCGGATGCTTCTGCCTCCCCCGTTGCACAGTCTCCTGCCTGGATCTATGCTTCCCTGACGCAGCTGATGAATGCAGGATATCTGATGCCCCCGGAAAAGCCCCTCTCCGAATGCTCCCGCGAGGAGCTCAGCCAATTGGTCTCCCAGGCTCTCTATGCCATCGACCGGTCGGGGCCAGTCCCATCGGCAGAGGAGTACGAGCAGGCCGTGCACCGCGTCGACCAGTATAAGTCCCAGCCCCTCCCCGCCCGGGTGCCCGGATCCGAGGCATTGAAAAACTACGAATCTGCCGCCCGGCAGGCAAGGGTATCCACGGAGCGCTTCCTCCGCCACTCCATCCAGGGAAATAACCGGCTGGAAGCCATGGCCCCTCTCAAGAAAAGAAGTGACCGGGCCCTTGACCATCTGGAATCCGCCGCCCGTGACTACGCTCTGGAGCAGGGCCGGGCACGGCCTGCCGCTGACCCGGAGACAACGAATGCGCTGGCATCCGGATACGGGCAGCTTTCCCGCCGCATCGTCATAGACGAGATGCAGCTCAAGCTTTCCAGGGAACAGGAATTCTACGCACGGAAAATGTCCAGGGATGCTGCCCGCCATGAAAAAGACACCACCGATGCAAAGAGCCGCAGTTTCACGACAGCCCGGGAAGCAGTGAAGGAACAGGCATCCTTCACTGCCCAGGACTATGCCCTGGCACGAAAGCGCAGCTACCAACGGGCTCTGCGCCTCTCCTATGAGCAGGCGCGCCAGGAGAGCCTTCTGGACTCCCTCATGGGCAAAAGTTCCCAGGAACCCGCTGCCCTTTCCAGCACCGCCTCCGACCATGCCGCGAGGCTGCGGGCTGAATTCTTTTCGGAGCTTGCAGACAGCGGCTACCTGGACGATGCTGATGCCCGTCTGCAGCTTTCCTCCAACGTCCCCGTAAAAGATGACCTGGGCCAGAGGTTCCAACTGAACGGGGAAATCCGTCTGGACTACGGACATTACACGGGGGCGGACAACCTCAGCAACCGGACGCGCATCCGCATCCGCCTCTTTCCAGACTACAACCTGGACGGGAACTGGCACCTCAAGGCCATGGTGGAATGGGAAAAGGCCCTCTCCGGCCCCAAAGGCTCCGAGGATGGGCATCTCCGCCTGGACCGCTACTACCTCTCCGGAAATATGGGCGTCGTCCATACGGACATCGGCGCCTTCGGAAGCCTCATGGCAGAAGGAAATATCTTCGACAGCAGGTTCAATGGCATCCGCCTGTCTGCCGGGGATCCCGTCCGCTACACGGTGGAATACGGGAACCTCAACAAGCGTGGCACGAAAAGGGCCTACGATGTCACGGCTACCTATGATACCGCCGATTATGGTGTGGACGCGGGCTATTACCATTTCGACCACAAGAACGGCAACTCCCAGAACATCTACATGGCGAACTACCGCCAGCGCCTGGGCCTTTTCGATGCGGGTCTCATGCTTCTCCATGGCAGGAAGAGCGACGGCAGCGGGACAGGCTTCGTCTTCTCCCTGGGCTACACACCGGAAGACAGTTGGAGGCCAAAATCCTTCAGCTATTGGCTCAAATACTATCGTCAGCCATCCTCCACCTACATCTCCCATACCATGAGCGGCACCGCCGATATCCTGTTGCCGTACGGTGGTTTCCGTGGCTGGGGGCTGGGCTGCGACTACAACCTTACCAGGGATTGGAACCTCGGCCTGGAATTCTACCATCTGCAGGATCTCTCCCGCGGACACACCAGCAATACCTTCTGGTCCCGTGCAACGAGGAATTTCAACAACTACGAGGATTACGCGCTTTCCGACGAAGATGAAGAATAAGGGAGGACATGAACGCATGAACATGTTGAAACGCCTGACAAGAAAGGAAACGAAACTGGCTGTCGTGGGGCTCGGCTATGTAGGGCTGCCCCTAGCTGCCGCCTTTGCCGGGGAGTTCCATGTCATCGGCTTTGACCGCAACGAGGAGAAGGTCCAGACATACCGACAGGGCCACGACATCACAGATGAATTGGGAGACGATGCCCTTCAGGGGGCAGGCATCGACTTCACCACGGATCCCGAACGTCTGCGGGAAGCCTCCTTCATCGTCATCGCCGTCCCCACCCCCATCAACGGCGACAAGACTCCGGACCTCTCCCCCGTGAGGGGCGCAACGGAGACCGTCGCCAGGCATCTCGGGGAGGGCAGCATCGTCGTCTATGAATCCACCGTCTACCCCGGCGTGACGGAGGATATCTGCCGCCCGTTGCTGGAAGAAGGCTCCGGCCTCGTCTGCGGGCGGGACTTCAAGATCGGCTACTCGCCGGAACGTATCAACCCCGGCGACAGGCTGCACCGCCTCCACACCATCACCAAGATCGTTTCGGGCATGGACGAGGATTCCCTCGCGGACATCGCCGATGTCTACGGCGCCATCATCCAGAAAATCTACCGTGCTCCGGACATCCGCGTGGCAGAGGCGGCCAAGCTGGCGGAGAACACCCAGCGGGACATCAACATCGCCTTCATGAACGAGCTGGCCATGGCCTTCCATCAGATGGGCATCGATACCGACGAGGTGGCAAAGGCCATGGACACGAAGTGGAACGCCATGGGCTTCCGTCCCGGACTGGTGGGAGGGCACTGCATCGGCGTGGATCCCTACTATTTCCTCTACGAGGCGGAGAACCGCGGCCAGCATTCCCATCTGGTCTCCGCAGGGCGGCGCATCAACAACTACATGGGCAAATTCGTCGCCCAGGAAATCGTGAAAATCATGCTCCGCTCCGGACTGGACCCCATCCATTCCAAGCTCTTCCTTCTCGGCATGACCTTCAAGGAAAACTGCCCGGATACCCGCAATTCCCGCTCGGTGGATGTCTGCCAGCAGCTCATGGACTACGGGCTGCAGCCCCTCCTTTCGGACCCCCTGGCAGACCCGGAGGAATTCCGGAGGGAATACCATCTCGACCTTCTTCCGGAAGAAGCCATCAAGGATGTGGACTGCCTGGTCATCCTCGTAAGCCATGCCCATTACCGCCAATGGTCCCTGGAAGACCTCAGGAAGTTCTACCGCCAACAGGAGGGGACTCCCCATATCCTCATCGATGTCAAGCACCAGTACAGCCGCCCCGCTGCCGAAGCTGCGGGCTTCATCTACTGGGCATTGTAACGGAGGCAGGAAGTGGATTACAAGAAACTCGGCATCATCGTCGCCCTCTGCCTCTGCGTGGTAGTGGGTGCTCTTGTCTTCATCCGTGACCATGTCATTGAAAAGACCGTATTCATCCCGGATATCACGGACCTCACAAAAAACTACCTTGCTACAGAGGAGATCGATGCGGCAAAGGAAGCCCTGGCCGATCCCAACCTCAAGCCCGTGGAGGTCATCACCACTCTGCAGGACGGGACACCCCGCGTGGCCATCGTCTTCGACGGCATGCCTGACCGCCCCCTGGCCTCAAGGCTTATCGATATCCTCAAGAAACACAAGGCCGAGGCCGTCTTCTTCGTAGAAGGGGAAAACGTCGCCGACCAGCCGGAAATCCTCCGTATCCTCCGTGAGGGCGGGCAGGAAATCGGCAACTACACCTATGCGGGGCTGGCAGCCATGGAACGGCAGAGCGTGGACCAGCAGCTTCTCCAGCTCTGCCGCGCCCAGAAGGTCATCACCATGAATGATTCCCTCGCGCCCACCCTGTTCCGCGCACCAAGAACCGTCTTCACCGACGGCCTGCTGAAATCCGTTCGGGCCGCCGGCCTTTCCTATGCCGTCAAGGAGAACGTGCGCTTCCAGCGTAACACCCTCCACAACCAGCAGGAGGCTGATGCCTATGCCGCCTCCATCCCGCGGGGCAGCATCATCGCCATCCCCATAAACCATCCCGTGGAACAGAAGGCCAATGACCCCGTCATGCGGGAAGAAAAGCCCGCCGTGGACATGAAGCCCACCATCCATGATGACAACTCCGCCAGCCCGCCGCCCCAGGAAGACCTGGCGACAGAAATGGATCTGCTGCTCACGGCCTTGAAGCACTGCGGGCTGCAGACGGCCTACGTGAACCAGTTCCGCAAGATTTACTACATCCCTGCGGCGTCGCTGCTTCCCGAGACACCGCCCCAAGGAGGTGGCATGTAATGCCCGACGAGAAAAAAGCCCCCCGGGACATCCTCTATGAAGAAAAGCCGGACCGCCGCCTGCTGTCCTATGTGCCGGACGACTCCGGCCTTCGGAGCAACCATGACCGGCGCGGCTCCCATGAGCATGACGCCGACACCATAGATTACGTCCAGTACCAGCAGGACGACAAGCTCGGCCAGCGCTACCTCGTGGACTATGATGTGGCCGTTTCCTTCTCCTTCGGCGGGAGCCGCCATTCCCTGACGGCAAAGGCTGTGGACATAAGCACCACGGGCATGCTGCTGAAGCTCCCCGAGGGACGGGAGCAGGATCTCAAGGAGTCCAGTGAGGTCCGCCTGGATTTTGAGATCTCCCCCGGTTCCATGCCGGAGGGCTACGAGATGCAGATCCACTCCCTGAAGGCCCACTGCGTCCGCCTCGTCCGAAAGGACGACGGGACCCTGCTCTGCGGCATGGTGTTTGACACCACCCTGGCGCAGTATGCCGCCAAGAAGCGGCAGCACTACCTCCTTGGCGCATCGGCACTCTGCCTCGGCATCATCACCCTGGTCATCATCCTCATGCGGGCGGAATCCGTAGTCTACTTCCGGTTCAACCGCTGGCTTTACCTCTACAGCATCATCGCGGCCACCTTCCTCTTGTCCCGCTACTTCTTCGCCACCTTCTACCGCCCCGTGAAGATCGACCCCGACTACACCCCGGGCGTCACCATCATCATCCCCTGTTTCAACGAGGAGCAATGGATCGGACGCACCATCCACAGCTGCATCAACCAGGACTACCCCGTGGACAAGCTGGAGGTCATCGTGGTGGATGACCACTCCAACGACAATTCCGTGGCACGCATCCATGATGCCATCGAGGAAATCAAGGCATCGGACACCAGCCAGGGGGCCTACCACACCTCGGAGCGCCTCCGCTACGTGGTGCAGCCCTTCAACAAGGGAAAACGCGATGCCATGGCCTGGGGTGCCACCCTCGCCAAGCATGAGCTCGTGGTGTTCGTGGACTCCGACAGCTTCCTGGACCCCTTTGCCGTGCGGAACATCGTCCAGCCCTTCAAGGACAAGGAAATGGGCGGTGTCTCCGGGCGCACGGACGTGGCCAACACCTACACCAATGCCCTGACCCGCATGCAGGCCGTCCGCTACTACATCGCCTTCCGCATCATGAAGGCGGCGGAAAGCTGGTTCGACTCCGTCACCTGCCTGTCAGGCCCCCTCTCCTGCTATCGGAAGGACCTGATCCTCAAATACTCCCATGACTGGCTGAACCAGAAATTCCTGGGGCAGCGAGCCACCTTCGGCGACGACCGGAGCATGACGAACTTCATCCTCCGGCACAACCGCACCGGCTATCAGGACTCGGCTGTCTGCATGACCATCGTGCCCAACAGCTACGCCATGTTCCTCAAGCAACAGATGCGCTGGAAGCGCTCCTGGCTTCGGGAATCCCTGATCGCCGCCCGCTATATCTGGAAGAAGGAACCCTTCATGTCCCTGAGCTTCTACATGGGCCTTGTGGTTCCCATCGCTGCCCCCGTCATCGTGCTCTACAATCTCATCTATGTGCCCGTCATGCACCGGGTCTTCCCCGTCACCTTCCTGGTGGGCATGCTTCTCATGGCTCTCCTGATGAGCATGGCGCAACTCTTCCTGCGCCGCAGCACCACCTGGCTCTTTGGCATGTGGTTCTGCATCTACTATGAGGCAATCCTGCTCTGGCAGATGCCCGTGGCCTGGTTCACCTTCTGGAAGTCCACCTGGGGTACCCGCCTGACACCCGCCGACCTGGCAGAAATGGAAAAGGACCGCCTGAAAAAAGAAAAGAAAGAGAAAAGAAAGGAACAAGACTAGCATGAGCGACAAGGATACCCTGGGAGAAAAGATACGCGCCCTGGCAGATGAGGGCTACTCCCGTCGCAAGCAGCATTTCAAGGCCCTGCGGACACTGATCGAGATCGTTGTCGTCGCCCTGCTCCTCTTCGTGCTGTACACCCTCTTCTTCAGCCTGAGTACCTACCGGCCCTACGACAGCGCCGCCATCACCTCCGGCGAGAAGGACACGGGCTTCGTTGCCCTGTCCTACTTCGGCGTGGACCACATCGGGGACACTTCCACCCTCATCGGGCAGAAGCAGCTCCGCAAGCACCTCAAGGAACTCCATGACCAGGGATACATCACCGTCACCCAGCAGGACATCCTGGACTACTACAAAACCGGAAAGCCTCTGCCCCCCAAGTCCCTCTATCTCATGTTCGAGGACGGGCGGCGGGATACCGCCATCTTCGCCCAGCCGGTGCTGGAAGAGCTCAACTTCAAGGCCAGCATCATGAGCTACGCGGAAAATGTCGAGTCCATGGACCTGAAGTTCCTGAAGCCCTCGGAACTCTCCGAGCTGGTGGACTCCACCTTCTGGGAACTGGGCACCAACGGCTACCGCCTGGAATACATCAACGTTTTCGACCGCTACGACAACTACATCGGGGAAATCGACCCCCTGCGCTACGCCATGCTCACCCCCTATCTCGGACGCCGCTACAACCACTACCTCATGGACTACATCCGCGACAAGGAAAACGTGCCGAAGGAGAGCTACGAGCATATGCGCCGCCGCATCACCTATGACTTCGAACGCCTGCGGGACATCTACACCGAGCATTTCGGCACCGTCCCTCACGCCTATGTCCACATGCACGGCAACACGGGGAAATTCGCCAACAACAACGACGTGAGCGCAGTCAACGAGAAATGGATCCGTGATCTCTTCCCCATGGCCTTCAACCGCGAAGGCTACTGCTTCAACCAAAGGAACAGCAGTCTTTACGACCTCACCCGCATGCAGCCCCAGCCCTACTGGCCCATCAACCATCTGCTCATGCGCATCAAGTACGACATCAACCAGCCCATCGACTTCGTCAGCGGCGATCCTGCCAGGCAGGACCAATGGATGCTCCTGAAGGGGGCCGCCGAGCTGGAGAACGAGGCCTACACCCTCACCACCCTGCCGGAGGACACAGCACTCTCCCGGGTGCACCATCTGGACCACGTGACGGATCTCCGGATCTCTGCAAGACTCCAGGGCAATGCCTTCGGTGCCCAGCAGATCTGCCTGCGGGCCAGTGACGACTGCAGCACCTGCCTCTGCATCGAGCTCATCAACAACCAGCTCCTCGTGCTGGAGCAGACGGGAAGCGCCCGCAGGGAGCTCTACCGCGAGAAGCTGCCCGTCATCCTCGGCGAGCCCATCTCCTCCGTGGAAGAAGCCCGCAGGGAGGCGGAGACACAGGAGAACATGACCTTTGCCCGCTATGCCACATCGGCAGACCAGGCTGCGGAATACTACGGGCGCGCAGAGAGCAGGAAAGAGATGCCCGCAGCCACCGTTGAGGATGGCGCGGAGCCCTACGAACCCGTCCAGAGCTTCCACCGCCGGGGAGACCATCAGGTGCAGATTGACCTGAAGGGAGACTCCCTCACGGTCCTCATCGACGGCAAGGAAGGCCCCAAGAACCTGACCGTGCCCCAGACGGGATACGGCAACATCTTTCTCGGTGCCTCCTGGCAGGGAGAGGCATGGAGCCAGCGGAACCTGGCTGATGATGTATACGATGCCGTGTTCGAGAAATTCACCATCCTGACCAACACCAAAGAGGACATCAAGGACGAGAAGGTCCTGTTCACCACGGAGCTCACAGGCTTCGACAAATTCCTTTTCCGCGCCAACGAGCTATGGGAAACCGTGCTCTTCTGGTTCCTGCGGAACGCATAAGGAGGACTCCCCATGAAAAAAAAGACATTGCCGATGCTCTCTTTAGGACTTTCCCTCCTGCTCACCGGGGGCTGCGCCCATGCAGACCCCATGGCAAGCGGCCCCCACGAGCCCGTGCAGCTTTCCGCATGGATTGCTTCCTGGGACCAGGAAAGCGGTGCCAGGGAATACAAGAAACTCAAGAAACGGCTGGACAGCATGTCCTGCTTCATGGCCTACTACGGCAATAATGACAAGCTCATCCTCAGCGACGGGCTCAGGGCCTCCGCCGCCCTTGCCGAGAAAGAAGGACAGAAGAAGCGCTACCTGAGCTTCACCAACGACTGGACGGACGCCAAGGGGAAAACCGTCACGAAGGATGCCGAGCTGATGCGCCGCCTGCTGGCAGGGGACGAAAAGAAAGAAGAGACCCTCCGGCAGATGATTGACGCCGCAAAGGAACTGAAATGCACCGGCATCGAGCTGGACTACGAGGCCTTCTGGAAGGACAAGGAGCTGCTGCAGGACTACCTCGACTTCACCTACCGTCTTTCCGCCGTCTGCCTCAAGGAAAACCTGGCCCTGCGCATCGTGCTGGAGCCAGGCATGCCCATGGACGCAGGGCTCTGCAAGGGGCCGGAATACGTGGTCATGTGCTATAACCTCTACGGGAAGCACAGCGGCCCCGGCCCCAAGGCAGATCGTGAGTTCATCGCCAAGACCCTCAAGAAGATGGAAGCCATCCCCGGCAAGAAGGGCATCGCCTTTGCCACCGGAGGATGTCTCTGGGAAGACTATGGCCTCCTTGGCCTGAAGAAAGGACCCGTCCGCTTCATCGATGAGGACGAGGCCGCAGACCTCGCCAAAGGACACAAAGTTGCCCCCGAACGGGACGAAGACAGCGCCGCCCTTCACTTCACCTTCACGGAGGATGGCCACTCCAGAGAAGTCTGGTACGCCGACAGCGAAACCCTCAACGCCTGGATCAAGGAAGCCGCCGACGCGGGCATCGAGAACGTGAGCCTCTGGCGACTGGGCAGCAACACGGACATCGAAGAGGTAAAGACCAGATGAGAACAACACCCCAAAAACATCACAAAAAGCCGCGGCATGCCCTCGCCCGCATCGCCGCCATGATCTGCACCGCAGGGCTGCTTGCCATGCCCTTCCATGCGGCACTGGCGGCAGACTACGGGCAGCTCCGCGCCGAGAATCAGGGGAAGCTCGCAGAGCAGCACCGGTTCCTGCCCACCATAGAACAGGCCGTCATCCTCACCTTTGGCGGTCTCTCCAGGAAAGTCCCCCTGCAGAATCTCCTGGAACGCATGAAGGAAAGCGGCATGCGGGGCACCTTCTTCGTCACGGAACGGGAGCTCAAGAGAAATGCGGACAACCTTGGCCTCATCCGCTCCTACGGCCAGGACCTCGCCATCGGCCTCACCCCCAGCGAGGCGGGGACCTATGAGGACTACTGCGCCCAGATCGATCGCATCCGCTCCGCCCTCTCCGAGCGGTACGGCCTACAGACAAACTTCCTCCGCATCATGAGTGCCGGCGGAAACATGGAAGCCATGCAGGAAGCCGCTTCCGCCATGGGCTGCACCCTCGCCGGGCAGGGGCTCAACGTGGTCCAGTCCAAGCACAAGGAAGCCCAAAGCCCCGCTGAGGTCATGCCCGATATCTTCGGCAAGTGGACCACCTCACTGAACCGCGGGGAAATCGTCTATATCCGCACCGACTTCTATACCAGCGATACCCTGGCCGCAGACATGCTGACAGAGATTAAGAAGCAAAAGATTGACAACATCACCTACCTGGACCCTGACCTCAAGAGCGATGCCGCGAAGAACGACTCCGCCTACCATACCGCCTCCCTGCAGGACGTGGAAGACCGAAAGAAATTCCTCTACCAGTTCCCTGTGGACACGAAAGACCTCCCCCCGGAAATGCAGCCGGAATACGGCACGGACTGGGTATCGGGGGAAAACTTCCGGCAGGCCTTCTACGAACGCTACATCGGGGCACCGGGGGTGAACGACCAGGACCGCATGCTCGGATTTTCCCGCACGGAAACCATTCACGCCGACAAGACAGGCATCATCAAGAATGTCGGCGACAACACCATCTTCCTGACCTTCGACGACTGGGGGCAGGACGACTCCATCAACCAGATCCTCTACGTCCTCAGGAAGCACAAGGTCCATGCCACCTTCTTCATCATCACCCGCAACATGCTCAACAACCCCAATCTGCTCCGCGCCATCGCCGCCGACGGCAATGAGATCGGCAGCCATACCAACAACCACTCCGCCATGGTCAAAAGGGACAAAAAGGGGCATCTCCTTCCTGTGGAAACCCCGGAAGAATACACCGAGGACGTGCGCTCCTCCTACCCGAAGCTCCTCTCCGTCCTGGGGGACATGCGCCTGGAAAACGGACGCCCCGCCCTCACCCGTCTCCTGCGCCCCCCCACCCTGGCCGTGAGCAGATCCGGCATCCAAACCATCCTAAACGCCGGTTTCACCTACATCGTCAATGGCAGCGGCAGCACCGAGGATTACGGGGCCGTCTCCATGCAGTCCCTGGTAGGCATCCTGAATGCCCTCGTCCATGAAAAGGACGGCAGCGTGAGGCGCGGCAGCATCCTCATCATGCACATGAGCGCCACCGCAAAACGCACCCCCCGTGCCCTGGACATCCTGCTGGCCGCCAATGACCTCCTGCCCGACGGCCATCCCGGGAAATTCAAGGTGGGGCTCCTGGGGGACTACCTGAAAGACGGCTACTCCCAGACCATGAAACAGGTTCCCGCCGCCCTTCACGCCAACATGCCCTAAGGAACAACAGTCCCATAGCATACACGCAAAAAGCGAGGAATCACTCCTCGCTTTTTGCATGTCGGAGATGCCCTGCCCTATAACACACGCCCTACTTCCTCCAGCGTGGTCCATCCCTCTGCCGCTTTCCGAAGGCCATCCTCCCACATGGTCCGAAAGCCCTTTTTATGGGCCAGGCTCTCCATCTCCTTTATCTCCGGCCTCTGCAGGAGGGCCTTTCTAAGATCGTCATCGAGAACAAGGATCTCATGGAGCGGCAGTCTGCCAAGGAATCCTGATCCATGACATTTCCCGCAACCCTTCCCTCTCCACAGAACGCCTGAAGCAGGAAGGAATCCCTCCATCAACAGGGCTTCGGACGAGCCTGCCGCAATTTCATGGGGTTCCCTGCAAAATGGGCAGACCCGCCGCACAAGCCGCTGGGACACGATTCCCGTAAGGGTTGCCGCCAGAAGATAGGCCGGTATTCCCATCTCCAGCAGGCGGAACAGTGCCGTGATACTGTCACGGGCATGGAGGGTGGTAAGGAGCATATGCCCCGTGAGGGCGGCACGAACGGCAATCTGGGCCGTAGTCTCATCCCGGATCTCTCCCACCATGATGGCATTGGCATCCATTCTCAGCCCGGCGCGCAGCCCCTCCGCAAATCCCAGCCCGGCCTTTGGATTCACCTCCATCTGGTTGATGCCGTCAATCAGGCCCTCGATGGGATCCTCGATGGTGATGATATTGAGCTCTGGTGAGTTGAGCTCCTGCAGAATGGCGTAAAGAGATGTGGTTTTCCCTGAATTCATGGGGCCGCAGGCGATGAGCATCCCCGAGGGGCGATGGACCATCTGGCGCAGCAGTTCCCGATTCTCCGCCAGCAGACCCAGCTCCTCCATGCTCCGCAACCGCTTTTCCCCATTGAGCAGACGGATGGCAACCGCCTCGCCGTATTTCACCGGAAGGCTCGCCACCCGCAGATCCACCTTGCCGGAGGCGCAGGAGTAGCCGATATGCCCGTCCAGAGGGCGTCGATGCTCGCTGATATCCATCCCAGCCATGATCTTCAGGCGGGAGACAAGAACCGGATGGATGCGCAGGGGAAAGGGCTCCCCCGTCTCCCATAGCATGCCGTCCACACGATAGCGGAGGCGCAGACCGTCTTCCTGGGGGTCGATATGGATGTCGCTGGCCCGCAGCTCCATCCCGAACTCTATGATCTGATTGGCCAGACGCACAATGGGGGCCGACTGCCCGTCCGCCCCCTCCTGCCTTGCCGTATGTTTCCGCTCCTGCATGCCATGCATGACCTGCTTCGCAAGCTGATGCAGGAGCACTTCCTGCTCCGTCATTCCATCATCTCCATGTATCCAATTCACCTGCTTTATTTACGCCTTCCGCCCCTTCGGGACACCTCCCTCTAAGAGGGAGGCTTTTTCCAAAACGTCAAAAGGACCGATAATACATGGCAGAAGCGTTCCAGCCATGATAGTCCCCTGCCGCCTTATCCTTCATGAAATAGCGCTCCAGCTTCAGCTGCATCCGGCTGTCCTCGTCCAGCCGATGATCGTATCCCAGCTGCAGGGACCACCTGCGCCTGTCGTCGGTGGGCTGGCCGGTGGAATAATCGTAGGCGGTGCCGCCTTTTGCCTTCATATAGTTCACCATGGCCCACCATGACTGCCCCTTCCGGATCTTGTGCGTCCATCCAAGGCCGTAATACTTCCGCCAGATGCCGTTGCTGTCCTCTCCCCAGCCTTTCGCGCCTGCCTGATAGCCTATGACGGCATAGGCCTGATACGAATCCTTGGGAGAGACATCCTCGCTGTAGAACCCCTTCCATATGAACTCGTCGCCATCTTTGTAGGAGTAATCCCCCATTCGGGAAGATGTGCTGGACTGATGGGAAAACAGTCCGAGGAACTGATGATGCTTCCCCGCATAAAGGTATTCTAGCTCCTGCCTCCAAAGATTCCCGGGGGAGGCCGTGTCCTTCCTGTCCATCCCGTCCACATCCCAGCGGAAATCATAATCGCCGCGCCAGGTCCAGCTCATGCGCCCCGTGACGATGTCCCGCTCCGTGATGCGATGCACTACATCGATTTCCGGCGTCAGGTTCCATCCTTGGTTAAAGGAATTATACCTTGCCAATTCATCCGGCAGATTCGCATTTTCATGCACCGCAGATTTTCCCGTCGGAGCACTGACCGTCATCTTGTATTGCACATCATTGACCGGATGGTCATTATGGAGGGCGGCAGAGATTTTCGTGGAGGTCCATGTGGAGACATTCCCCTTCTCCTTGCCGGAGGAGGACTTCACATATCCGGTCTCCAATGCCCAGTCCCAGCCATCTTCCACGCCGGAGACGGTCACAGGGGTGTAGATCTGTTGGCCGCTGTCATTATTGTCATTGCCCTGCCAGGCATAGTATTCCATGCCCATCCCATAGGAATGGCCTTCCCCGAAATGCTCCAATTCATACTCTGCCCGGATGAACTCCATGTTCGCCTGTTCTGCGATCTGTTCGGCATCCTGCAGCCAAAGCCGGGCATCTGCCAGAAGTTTCTGCGCCTCCTCGAGGTCCGCCTCCGCCTGCGCCCCGTCAAGCTCCAGCTGATCCCGGTTCTGCTCCATCTCCACAATCTCCTGGCGTGCATCCGCTTCGGCTGTCTGCGCCTGGGACTGCCGGTTCTGCAGATCCCCCAGATGTGCCTCCAGCTCCTCCAGAAGCGCCTGGGCATCCTCTGCCGACTGATTTGCCGATGCCATGCGGTTCTCATAGTAGGCCAGATTGCTCGCAATGCGCTCCGCAGATTCTTCTGCCTTCTTCGATGCCTGTGCCGTCACGGATTCCCGATAGGAGAGGTACTCCGCCTCTCTTTGGGCCGCCTCCAGCATGAGGCGCGCCGTCTCGTCCCTCTGGGCGTACACCTTCGGCAGGAAATCCGCAATGTCTTCCTGGCTCGCAGAGGCAATCTGCGACCTCATGGCTGAAGCATCCTTCGCCCGCCGCATGGCAATCCTGCTCCTCGTCTTTTGCAGATCCATCGCCGCAATTTGTTCTTCCACAGACCTCAGGTCTTCCTCCAACTGCCTGACTCCGGCTCTCGCCGCCTCCACATCCTGGTCTGCCTGGAGTTTTTCTTCCCTCGCCCGTTCCAGTTTTTTCTCGGCCTTCTTGTGACCTTTGATACGGTCACGGACATTCTTCATGTAATCGAAATAAGCAGAAACCTCCGTAAAGGTGTTGATGGGCGAGGCATGGCTGTTATGGAGCGGCGTCACATGGAGGATATAGATCGTGCTGAGGGACGCAGCCGCCGTCTGCGCCAGTTCATGGGAAAATTCCTCCCGCTCCTTCATCTGCCGTTTCCGTTGGCGCGTCATGCGCGTGACATGCGGGAATGCAGGAAGGCGCAGCTCCTCCGACAGGCGGAATTCCCGCAGCCGTTTCGCCCTGCGCCGTGTCATACGCATTGCATAGGGGAATGCGGGAACCACCGGCTCCATTTCTTCGCGCAGCTTCCGAAGCCGTTTGCTGCGCTTGCGGCTCATTCTCATTCCCATTCCCACTTTCCAAATCCCTCAAATTATACTTTACACTACTCTCCGCTCTCGGATGAAATCCTATAAAAGATTTAAAATTCTAAGCATTATAAGTATAACCCATAGTTCAGATTTTGCCAAAGGCAAAATATACCAAATGCAGGCCGGCCCGGAAGATAAGTCTTCCTCCAAAGCCGGCCTGCATTCATGGATTTCTCTATTTTTACAACTTGAACTGCCCCACGGCTTCCTGCATATCGCCGGCGAGAGTTGCCAGCGCATGGGAGGCTGCCGCGATTTCCTCGTTGGAAGCGGACTGTTCCTCCGTTGCCGAGGAGATTGTCTGGGTATGGTCCGCAGTCTTGCGGCTCACGCTGTCGATGGAGTCCACCGCCGCGACAATGCGCTCTGCGCCTACCGTGACTGTCTGCACAGACTGGTTGATCTCCTCCATCTGCTGGTTGATGCCGTCCACCTTGGAGAGAATATCCTCAAACTGGACACCCACATCCCGAATGGCCTTCGTGCCATGGGCAACCTCGGCGGTGCCGTTGTTCATGGATTCCACGGCCTGTGCCGTATCCTGCTGGATGGAAGCGATGCGGGCCTTGATCTGCTCTGCGGACTGCTGGGACTCTGCGGCGAGCTTCCTGACCTCGTCGGCGACAACGGCAAAGCCGCGTCCCTGCTCCCCTGCGCGAGCCGCCTCAATGGCAGCATTGAGGGAGAGGAGGTTGGTCTGCTCTGCAATGGAGGAAATCGCCTCCACGATCTGGCCGATCTGCTGGGAATTCTCGCCCAAAGTCTTGACCACCTGTGCCGATGCCATGACGCTCTGCTCGATGTTCCCCATCTTCGCCACAGCATCCTCCATGAGCTCGGAGCCCTTCTTTGCCGCATCGGAAGTCTGCTGGGAAGCCGTCATGACTTCCTTCGCCTTCTGCATCATTTCTGCCATGTCCTTGTAGACCGCGTCTACGCTCTCCTTTGCCCCATCAATATCCTGGAGCTGCTGGTCCACGTTGCCCGTGACCTCGCTGACCGTCTCCGCCACATGCACGGAAGCATCTGCCGATTGCTGGGCATTTGCCGTGAGCTCCTCGGAAGATGCCGCTACCTGCTCTGCCGTCGTTGCCATCTTCGAAATGAGGTTCCTGAGATTGGTGCTCATGGTATTGAATGCCTTCGTCAGGGAGCCGATCTCGTCCGTCGACCTGACCACAGCATCCTCAATGCGCAGATTTCCATTGGAAAGCTCCGTTGCGCGCTGCTCCAGCTCAATGATGGGACCCGTAATCCTTCCGGAGAACTGAATACAGAGGAACACAATGAAGATCACGCCAACCAGCGTCAGGATGATATAGGTGAAGCGCATGGTCTTGACGGAAGAGAACACGAAATCATAGGGGACGGAAAGGCCGAAGACCCAGCCGGTCGTCGGGATTTTCGTGTAGCCAAATACCATGGCCCCTTCCTTGCTCTCATAGAAGAAGAACCCATTGTCCTTCTGCAGCATTTCGTCCACATGGGACCCAATGCCATCCACATCCCTTGCACTGGACATGGGCTCCTCCGGTCCTGCGCTGGCAAGAACCTGTCCCTTCGGATCAAAGATGATCGCTGAGCCTTCCTCACCGCGGTACTTCGCATTCTTCACCCACTCGTTGAGCACATCCAGCCCGATATCCGTGCAAATCACGCCCAGGAACTGCCCATTGGCCGTAAAGGGAGAAACAACAGAAACCACGAGCTTCTTGGTGTTCCGGTCCACGTAAGCCTCTGTGTACTCCGTCTTGCCCGCGCTTTTCGCCTGGTTGTACCATGGGCGCGTTCTGGGATCCAAACGGGCTGTGCCATCCCCAGTATAATAGGAAGCAAAATAGCCGTCCTCCAAGCCCACGTTGATATCCAGTATCTCCTTGTCGGAAGAGGCAAGGGCCAAGGCCTCCGTGGTCTTGATCCGTGCCATGTCCCCATTGAATGCCGTCATGAGGTTGGCCTCATAGGTGGCGGAGGCCCCTTTTTCCATCAGCCACCCATTGAGGTCAGCCCCCTCCCGTCCAACTGTCACCGTAAGCTCATGCTCCACGCTGTCTTCCAGATTGGAGTTTGCCGTGTAGTAACCAACAACGGAAACGATGGCCAGCAACAGGCCCACCAGTCCCGCAAGGACAAAGAATTTCTGCCGAATCCCCATATTTTCATCCCCCTGCATTTATTTGGATACCCTCTAGATATCCTTTACTAACCTTATATTCTAAATTTCGCCCTCAGAATCAAATTTCCTTCTTTTCTTGGAGTTTTTTTAACAAATTCATGCATAAATTTTTTTTATAGTTATTTAACGGGAAATACGTTCAAAAAATCACGCAATCCATTGACAACAGCCCATGAAATCCCTATAATGAAAGCTGTACCACGGTTCTACGCCGCATTGTCACTTTTCGATTTACGTAGCCCATCAATATATAGGGCTTATCATAGTATAATTTTATGAGGAGAGTGTTATTATGGCAAAACCTGTAAAAATCATGGAGACAGTTCTTCGCGACGGACATCAGTCCCTGCTTGCCACTCGCATGCGCATTGAGGACATGCTTCCGCAGCTCGAGGCGCTTGACAAAATTGGCTACAAGGCTCTGGAAGGCTGGGGCGGTGCCACCTTCGACAGCTGTCTGCGCTTCCTGGACGAGGATCCTTGGGAGAGGCTCGACACCTTGAAGAAGAACCTCAAGACTCCGATCCAGATGTTGCTCCGCGGCCAGAACCTTCTCGGCTATAACCACTACTCCAACGATGTTGTGCAGAAATTCGTCCAGAAGGCATCCGAGCACGGCATTGGCGTATTCCGTATCTTCGATGCGCTGAACGATGTGCGCAACCTCAAGGTTGCCATCGAGACTGCCCTTGCCTGCCCGGAGAAGCCGGAAGTCCAGGGCTGCCTGGTCTACACCCTGAGCCCGGTTCACACCAACGATACCTTCGTGGAACTCGCCAAAGAGCTCAAGAAGATGGGTTGCCACTCCGTCTGCATCAAGGATATGTCCGGCCTTCTCGCTCCTTATGTGGCTGAGGATCTCGTAAAGAAGCTCAAAGCAGGTCTTGGAGAGGATTTCCCTGTAGAGCTTCATACGCACTGCACCTCCGGTTTCGGCCATGCAACCTATCTGAAGGCCGTCGAGGCTGGTGTCGATATCATCGACTGCGCGCTGGCTCCTTTCTCCAGCGACACTTCCCAGCCCTGCACCGAGACCATGGTCCGTGCCCTCGCCGGAACTCCGCGTGACACGAAGCTTGACTATCATGCCATGACCCCGATTTCCAAGCACTTCCTGGGTGTCAAGGCCCGCATCATCAACGAGTTCGGCCTCAAGGGTTATTTCGACATCAACCCCAACGTTCTGGACTTCCAGATTCCGGGCGGCATGCTCTCCAACCTCGCCAACCAGCTCAAGGAAGCCGGCATGGAAGACAAGTATCAGGATCTTCTGGACGAGATGCCCCGCGTCCGCAAGGATGCCGGTTATCCGCCCCTCGTTACTCCTTCCAGCCAGATTGTCGGCACCATGGCTACCTTCAACGTCATGTCCGGCCAGCGCTACAAGATGGTCCCGAACGAGTTCAAGGATCTGGTTCGCGGCAAGTTCGGCCGTACCACGGTTCCTGTGGAGAAGGACTTCATCACCAAGACCCTCGGCATCCCCGAGAGCGATATCATCGAGGACTGCTCCATTGAGGATGCAAAGGGCCAGACCTTTGCACAGTTCAAGGATGAGCTCATTGCCAAGGGCTATCTGAACCCCTCCGACGAGGATGTGCTCTCCTACGCTCTCTTCCCGCAGGTTGCAGAGGAGTTCTTCAAGAAGCACTACACCCCGATGACGGCATATGTAAAGAAATAAGCTACACTCCCAAGTGCTCAAAAGGCCCCGTCCAAATGGACGGGGCCTTTGTTATCTCTAAATCATCCTGCATATCGCTTCAGAATACGCCGGACCGAGGCAAGATAGGAACTGCCAAAGAGATTCAGATGATTGAGCAGGTGATACAGATTGTAGATGTCCCTTCTGTCAGCATACCCCGGCTCTTTGGGAATCCTCTCATGATAGGCATCGTAAAATGCCGGGGCAAAGCCGCCAAAAAGTTCCGTCATGGCGAGATCCGCCTCATGATGCCCCACATATACGGCAGGGTCAATGAGCATGGGATATCCATCCCGGTCCGGCATCACATTGCCGCTCCACAAATCGCCATGAAGCAAAGAGGGAAACTTCGGTTCGAGCAGAAAGTCCCCC
>JAFSWY010000058.1 GCA_017444295.1 Selenomonadaceae bacterium
CGCCTTAGAAATGCTCACCGATGATCTTCGTCGCATGGAGGTCATTCCCAGCAACCATTACAACTTCCACCCCGGCAGCCATGTGGGACAGGGCATCGAGAAAGGCATTGAACTCATCGCCGAGCAGCTGAACCAAGCCATGTTCCTGGAGCAGACCACGACTGTTCTTTTGGAAACCATGGCGGGGAAAGGCTCGGAGGTTGGGCGCAGCTTCGAGGAACTGCGCGCCATCATGGACAGAGTAACACTCAACGACAAGTTGGGCATTTGTCTCGATACCTGCCACGTCTGGGACAGCGGATATGACATCGCTACCAATCTGGACAGCGTGCTTGAAGAGTTTGACCGCATCATCGGCATCGACCGATTGAAAGCCATCCACCTCAACGACAGCCTGAATCCCCTCGGCTCCCATAAGGATCGCCATGCCCGTATCGGCGAGGGATGCATCGGGCTTGAGGCTCTATCGGCTGTGACCAGGCATCCCAAACTCCGGGAACTGCCCTTCATATTGGAAACACCCAATGACAACGATGGATATGCCGAGGAGATCGCATTGTTACGAAAACAGTTCCGGGAAAGCCCAGAGTAAACAGGGCGGGATGTATCAATTGTCCTTCTGCTGATTTTCATGCCTCATCAGCTCTTCCACGACGGCTTCATTCCTAAGACGCATCAGAATATCGTCATCGTGTTCCCGCGAGAGGAAATTCATGCTACCGTACCATACCAAATTTTCGTCCATGACAGCAAAATGGCAATTCATCCCTGCCTTTTCACGGACATCGATTGCGGCATCCTGCATCGCCCGTTTCATGGACTGGATGCCGCTACGCTGATGCTGGGCGTATTCCTCATCCGGAAGTGTCCATACAACAAATTCCATCTGGGAACGCTTGTCAGCCTTGACTCTCTGTACGAACTCCGCTACCCGTTGCCGGCTTATCCTTGGGCTGGAAATAACGATACGGTCGGTTGCCTCACGGAAATCCTGCCAAAACCTCTCTTGGTAGTCGCGGACGGTATAGATAACATTGGCGCCTCCATCCCCTGTGGGAGAGAAGATGGTATAGCCCATGGAAGCGTAAGCGGAGAGCCTCTTTTGGTACATCCGCTCCAACATTTTCACATGGACATCCACATAATCGTAGATAATGACACTCTCCTTGCCTTCGAAGTCCCGGTGCAGTCTCCCTGCGTATTGGGCAATATTTCCTTTCCAGGATACAGGCACAGTCAGGAAGAGGGTGTCCAAACGGGGAAAGTTAAAGCCCTCCCCGATATACTTTCCCGTAGCGATGATGACAAGCCGCTCATCCTCTGTAGAATCGACAAGTGCCGCCCGTCGTGCCTCTCGCTCTTTCGCCGAGCCTCCACCCATGAGCAGGATAGGATGCACTTCCTTTTCCTTGAGCAATCCAAAGAGCAGCTCCGCATGTTCCTTGAACTTGGTCAGCACCAAAGGCGTGCGACCCTTGTCCACGGCAGCGAGGATGTCCCCTGCCAACAGTTTGTTTCGTGCCTTGTCACTGATGAGCAGCTTATACAGGTCGTTGATGTTTGGCGTTTCCTGTGTGACTGGGGAGAAGCCAGTAAACCTTGGGGCTATCTCATGGCGAAATTCCTGCATGGCGGCACGGTCTTTTTCCGTCAAGCGATAGCGGACAGGCCCCAACTGCATGAAAACAATCTTCTCATGTCCGTCTTCCCGCAGGGGCGTGGCAGTCAGACCATAGACATACCTTGCCTTCACTTTCCAAAGGACGTTCTCAAAAGTATAGGCACCTGCGTGATGGCATTCGTCCATGATGACCATGCCGTAATCGGCTACTCGCTCGTCAATTTCCTCATCATGGCCAAGAGAGGAAATCATCGCCACATCGACAAAGCCATGGAGGGAATCATGCCTGGCATAGAGCGTCCCCACGATACTGCGAGGCTTCCGCTTGCGTTTCCCCTCTTCGACAGGAATTTCCTCGCGGATTTCCAAAAATCTCGCTAAATCCTCTTGCCACTGCTTCATGATTTCCCGGTTATGCACCAGGATGAGGGTGTTGACCTTGCGGCTGGCAATCAGGTAAGTTCCCAACACAGTCTTGCCGAATCCCGTGGCCGCACCTAAGATACCAGTTTCATGTTCCAACATTGCCGCTGCCGCTTTTTCCTGCTCCGGCTGCAGAGTGCCTTGAAAGAGAACATCTATGAGTCTCCCATCTGTACGACGGTCATTGAGAACATATGAAATATCTGCCGACCGCAACCTTTCCTCCAATTCCGGCAGACACCCGCGAGGCAATGTCACATAATCATCCAAGTCACGAAAACACTGGATTCTACGAGGAATCTGCTTAGTGGAATAGCGCATGGCCTGCATCTTGTAGAACTGCGGATTGCTGAATGTGGCCATTTTACGGATACGGTTCATGGTGCGAGGTTTCACTGCACGCTTGGGAATATAAACGCAGTCGGCTAATGTGAGGGACAGCGGCTCGGATACATCAGCCTTCTCCAGTGCGGGCGGTTTCTTCTTTTCCCATGGTTTTCCCGACTCGTCCTCAGAGGATTCCTCTGTCCCATCCAATATCTCCTGTTTGCCCCACTCTGCTATTTTCTTCTCCACAAATTCCGGGGGCAGGCAGTTTATGCTGGACAGGTATCCCCATTGGTCGTGGATCGCGTTCCAGTCATCGTCCACAAATACCGAGTTCCCCTGCTTGCGTGGAAGCCCCTGCAAAGGCAGGGCAATAAGGTTTCCCATCCCACCGGCGGGCATCTCGTCCTGATTTGGCATCATGCGGTCAAAGGTGTTGAAATCCTTCTGATGTACGGACTCCATACCTTGGGCAAGAAGTGCCGCACCGAATCTGCGGGCGAGCCTTGCCGGTATGGGATGGTCAAAAAATATCCACACATGTGCTCCACTTCCTGAGCGGGAACGTTCCAATGCCGTATCAATCCCCTGATTGCGGCATATTTCCCGCAGGAGCGTCGCCTCCTCCTGCCAAGGCAGGTTTGACCCGTCGTGGTCGTCGAAGTCGAATACGAGAAACTTGCAGGAAGAATCCTCCAATAGCGCATAGGTTCCTGCAACAAAAGGCTTGCCCCGTTCGTCCTGCCCTACCAAATGCCGATAGGCCACCTCCTCTGTAAAGGGTATCCATGCGTGTTCCGGGCATTCGTGGCATTTTATGCCTTTCTGCGTTCTCTTGGGGCAATTCGGCTTCCAGCGATTGCTGCAGACGGGGGCGTACCCCTTGCGCCCATCCCTGCCTTCCCATCTTTCAGCGTAGAAATCCTTCCTGGCGCAGAACAGTTTCATGAATAGGCTGATGCGTCTCGCTTTTTCGGCAGCGGTATCCATAGGCATCGGTTGGCGCAAAACAGTCGCATCACTCTCCTGCGGCGGGGGCGAAAGCATCACGTCCTGCGACCGCCCCCGCACTAGCACATCCGTGTGCGTCGCCGACACTTGTACGGGTTGCCATGAGATGCCGTGGGAATCAAGCAAGCCCTTAAGCCTTTTGTTTTCGGCTGTCAGCCGCCCCACCTCTTCTTTGAGCCGTTCTATCTCTGTCATGGAGACACCTCGTTTAACAGTCGACGCAACCCTCGCTACACCTGACACAGCCATGCCACGGATTCCATATATCATGCATCGTTCTGCCTCCCGGCAAGAGACATGCGCCTCACTACAATCTCTTGCAATAGTTCGCCATAACAACCGGCAATTCCTCTTTTGGTGATGGGCAGCAGGATATTCATGGCAATGTGTCGAATGGAAATCCGCGGAGGATGTTCCGCCCTTCTTGAGAGAGCGGCTCAGACATGGTAAAATATAAGCAACAATAAGGGATGTGATGCGCATGGGCGCAATCGATGCGGAAACTAAGACATACCTCTCTGACAGAAAGCGGTTTGCCGATGCGTTTAACTTTTCTGTCCACGGCGGCGATGAGGTGATACGGGCAGATGACCTCAAAGAATTGGACACTGCCGCCATCGCACTGCCATATGGGGCTGATGCCAAAGCCGCTGTCCAGAAATATCGAGATTTGCTAAAACTGTATACGGCAATGCAGGACGAGCGGGCGATTTACTTGGTATTGGGGCTGGAAGTGCAGGCACTTGTCCACTATGCCA
>JAFSWY010000446.1 GCA_017444295.1 Selenomonadaceae bacterium
GTTGTCCACGCAGAAATATCCCAAATCCTCCATAAAACGGCACGCTTGCGTTTTCCCGCCACCGGACATCCCCGTGACAATCACCAGCCGCGGCTTCCCTTTTTCCTTTGTGTCCTTGCTCTTTGCCTCATCCATTTATGTTCTCTCCCGAATTCAGTACTTTCCAAAATATGCACGGCATCCTCATACATCTTGCAAAACATATCGGCGGACTGCCTCCGCAAAACCATCTGCCTCGCATTCTCCCGTTACATAATCACATGCATCCTTCACATGCGGCAGAGCATTTCCCATGGCGACACTGCAGCCTGCTGCCTTGAGCATGGGCAGGTCATTATCCGAGTCCCCGATTGCCATGGTATCCCTGATATCAATCCCCAGTTCATCGGCAAGCCGCTCTATCCCAGAGGCCTTGCTGACGCCATGGTTGACGATTTCCGTATAATGGGGATTGGAACGCATGACTGCCACCTTCTGCCCGAACTCCGACCGAAGGATCCCGATGCGTTCATCCGTCTCTTCCAAGGAATCGCCGACCAACAGCAGTTTCGTCACCTGTTCCGTGTGCTTCCGCAAGCCATCCCATCCGACCGCCTGCCCCTTGACCTTCTGGGCATCCTCATATCTTTGGGAATGCCGGTTGGCTTCAGCATAATAAAGCACATCATCACTGTACAGCTGGATATGCCACTCCCGCAAACGGCAGAAATCCAAGACTTCCAGAATATATTCCTCCGGCAGGAAACTCGTATAGAACACCTCTCCCTGCGCAGATTTGATGAGCGCACCATTATAGGTAATGATGGGCACATCCACGCCAAGGGATTGTGCAATGGGCAAAGCGGCCTGATACATGCGCCCTGTGGCAATCGTCACGATGACGCCATGATCAACCGCATCCTGCACCGCCTGCACATTCGCCGCCGATACCGCCCTTCCGGTAGGCAGCAAGGTTCCATCCAAATCCGTCACAAACAGTTTCACAGCCATAAGCTCGCCCCCATATACAATGAAGAATCATTTCTATTCTCTCACATTATGCAGAAATTGCAAGATTTTTGTAACGTCAATCTGTATATTTTGCCTCTGGCAAAATCTGAACAATGCGTTATAATATACTCATTAGGAGGGTCTCATGAAACATTTCATTACAATCATTGGCATATTGCTCATCATGACAGGCATCTTTGGCATATCCTATACCTGGCATATCGACCACCGCACAGCGGAAAGCCTGTCTTCCTATTGCCGCATCGACTTCCAAAGCTCTTATACCGAAGCGGGAAAACTGGAAGGAGCCATCCTTTCCCTCTGGGACTATCGTTATGATTCCTCCCACCTTGAACCAAAGGCCATTCTCTACACCGACGGGGATGCTTGGGAAATGGTAGCCTCCGTCAAGCAGGACGACCCGCCTGAGGACGATGTGGAGCATCGCTTCCAGCACGAGAACAAGCTCTTCGTGGAACTGCCCCGCTCCAGTCTCCCCGCCATACGCAAGGCAGACGAGGTGCGTTTCCGCTTCTACTACGACAACGGGCAAGTCATCGACCTCCCCCTCAACGCCCCTGACTTGGAATACTGGAAAAAACAGCTGATGCCATGACAATAAGGGATTGCCTATCCATCCAAGATGGGAAGGGCAATCCCTTATTTTATCCATAGACAACAATCACAGATTTTTCAATCGTCGATAAAGGGTATAGATAGCAACTGGGAATCCGAGCAGAATGCCCGTCAGCTTGCCATAGGGAGAAGTTACCAGATGTTCATCCACCATCATGCCGATATACAGGCAGATTCCCACGACCACGACGAGATAGATTCCCAGACCTGACAGAACGGAAAACGCCTTCACCGCCTGCCAAAGCCCCTCATGCCCCTGCGGTTCCTTTCCCATTCAGCGTCCTGCCTGAAAGGCCTCCGGACGATTCTCCGCCAGGCCGTAATGATAAAGGATCGCCTGTATAATCCGTTCGGCAGCGTGCCCGTCACCATAGGGATTGCAGGATTCCGCCATCCGATGGTACTCCTCTCCATCCACAAGCAAGCATTTCGCTTCCTCGTAAACACGATCCCGATCCGTCCCGATGAGCTTTACCGTCCCAGCTTCCACTGCCTCCGGACGCTCTGTGGTATCCCTGAGGACAAGCACGGGTTTCCCCAAGGCCGGTGCCTCTTCCTGCACCCCGCCGGAATCCGTCAGGATAAGGTATGCGCGATGCATAAGATTCGCAAAGGGCTCATAGTCCAAGGGATCAATGAGGTGAACCTTTGCCAGTTCCCCCAATTCCTCATTGACAACCTCGCGCACCTTCGGATTCTTATGGACAGGAAACACCACTTCCACATCCTCGAATTTCTCCGTGAGCTGCTTAAGCGCCTTGTAGACATGGCGCATGGGCTCACCGAGATTCTCCCTGCGATGGGTAGTCACGAGAATGATGCGTTTGTGCTTGAAATCAATCTTCTGCAGAAGCGCATCATCGAATTGGAAATTATCGCTCACAGTATGATGCAGGGCATCAATAACCGTATTGCCCGTCACGAAGATATTCCCTCTATCCACGGACTCCGCCAGCAGATTGGCCTCCGATGTAGCTGTCGGGGCAAAATGAAGATCCGCAATGGCTCCCGTAAGCTTGCGGTTCATTTCTTCCGGAAACGGAGAATACTTATTGTGGGTTCTAAGTCCCGCCTCCACATGCCCTACTGTAATCTGATGATAATATGCCGCCAATGCCCCCGCAAAGGTCGTTGTCGTATCTCCATGCACGAGAACGATATCCGGCTTCTCCTCGGCGAGAACCTTGTCCAGCCCCATCATGGCCCTTGATGTAATGTCAAAAAGGGTCTGCCCTGCCGCCATGATATCAAGATCATGATTCGGATCTATATGAAACAGATGGAGTACCTGGTCGAGCATCTCGCGATGCTGGGCAGTAACAGCAACCACAGGCAGGATCTTGTCGGAATGTTTCCTGAGTTCCAGCACAATCGGAGCCATTTTGATAGCCTCCGGACGAGTGCCGAAAACCGTCATCACCTTGATCTGCTTTTTTTCCATACAGAATCCCCTTCCGTAGTATATTCAAAACGGGGCAGGTACCATTCCTGCCCCAACCACGCAAAATCAATGTTGTTGTGCGGACCTCGGCGGCTCATTCATGTGAAAGATGCCCAGTTTCTTCGCCCCAAACAGGACAGCAATAATCACAACACCGACAATGAGAACAGCAATCTGGCTGCTGACCTCCGTCAACGTCACCGCACTCAGCCCCAGCATTGCACTGATGACATACATCAGAAGCACCGCCTGCCGCTGGGTAAAGCCCAAATCCAGCAACCGATGGTGGAGATGTCCCCTGTCCGGCTTAAAAATCGGCACTCCACCGCGATAGCGCCGCACAATGGCAAAGGTGGTATCCAGGATTGGAAGTCCCAAAGCCAGTATCGGTACGATGAGCGCAATCGTAGCCGCGCATTTCACGGCACCGATGATGGAAATCCCCGCCAGCATGAAACCAAGGAACATGCTGCCCGAATCTCCCATAAAGATGCGCGCAGGATTGAAATTGTAGTAAAGGAACCCAAAGGCCGCACCGGCCAAGGCAGCAGTGAGCACTGCTACCAGCAGGATATTCTGCTGCAGGGCCACGAGGAATATCGTGATGGAGGCAATCACTGCCACACCGGCAGCAAGACCATCCAGCCCATCAATGAGGTTCACCGTATTCGTCAAGCCGACAATCCAGAAAACCGTGACGGGAATCGCCAGATATTCCAAAAACAGATAATCCCCAAAGGGATCCGTAATGAAATCAATCCGAACATCAAAGACAATCGTCAAAACGCAAGCCGCTGCAATCTGCCCCACCAGCTTTACCTTGGCGGGCAGGTTCTTATAGTCATCAATGATGCCGAGCAACACGATAAGCGTGCCGCTCGCCAGAAGCCCCCATATCTCAAAGCTGACTTCCGGTGTCAAATCCGATATGGACATGACCGCCAGCATGGCTGTCATGAAAGCCGCATAAATGCCGATGCCTCCAATCCGTGCCACCGGCTTCTTGTGCACCTTTCGTGCATCCGGAGCATCCATCGCCCCTGTCCTCGCAGCCAGGAAAATCACCCCCGGCGTAAGCAACAATGTCACACCAGCAGCAATAATAAATGCCAACACATATTCCGGCATACAAGTCGCACTCCTTTTCTCTCGTTGAAGTCTAACTCATTTTACATCAGCCCACCAGCAGTGTCAACGAGAAAACTCATATTTTGCCAACCATTTTTCGTATTCTGGCAGCATCAGCCCAACTGCCGGATAAATTCCAGGGAGCGCAGGGGTTTCCCGAGCATTCCCTGCAAATAGGCCAAAAGCGTCTGTTCCGCCATGAGCAGGTTTTCCCTCTGCACCTTGAGCTTTGGCTGCTTCCAGTCCAGTTCCAAAAGCTCCTGAAGGAAAGCTCTTCCTCCTGCAGAAAGGGCTCTTGCATCAGACATGCCGCAGGTATCGCACAAAACGCCGCCCTCACCGATGTGCAGAAAAGCATCTCCCCCGATTTCCTTTCCGCAGTGAACACATCGGTCCAGCCGCAATTGCAAACCGAAATGTGCCAAAAGCTGCCATGCGGCAACAAGTGCCGTAACCCTGGGATTGCGGATCTCGAATGTCTGAAAGATTTCCAACATCAAATCAAAGGCCTTTGGCTCCACAGCATTCTCCGGCAAGAATTCCCGCAGGATCTCTGCCACAAAAGATCCATAGGCCATTGCCGTGAGATCTTCACCGAGTTTCCGGTAGCGATGAAGCAGCGAGCATTGCCTTACGGTGTCAAGCCGCCGACCCTCTGTTATATGGACCTCGACGTGCTGGAACATCTGCATGCCGGCAGCCAGGGGACTCTTCGGGCGGCGGCTGCCAAAAGCTGCTGCCTTGACCTTTCCACGTTCCCGCGTGAAAAGTGTTACCATCTTGTCGGCCTCGCCCCAGTTATGGACACCCAGGACCAATGCTTCGGCCGTGTACTGCGCAGCCATTCTCACGCATCACCAAAACCGAGATTCCGCAGGATGCCTTCCTTGTCACGCCAGTCCTTCTTCACCTTGACCCAAAGGTCAAGATATACCTTCGAACCCAGCAATGCCTCGATATCCTTCCTGGCAAGCGCACCGATTTCCTTGAGCAATGCACCCTTCGCTCCAATGACGATGCCCTTCTGGGATTCCCGCTCCACATAGATGGTCGCCCGGATGTAGACATCCTCATTGGGACGCGTCGTCATCTCGTCCACATCCACGGCAACAGCATGAGGGATCTCATCCCGCGTGAGCTGCAACGCCTTCTCTCTCACAAGCTCCGCCACAATGAGGCGCTCCGGCTGGTCGGTCACCATATCATCGGGATAATACTGCGGGCCTTCCGGAAGATATTTCTTCACTTCCCCGATCAGCCGGTCGAGATTCGTCTCCTCCTTCGCGGAAATCGGCACGACACCGGCAAAATCATACTTCCCCGTATAATGGGAAATGATGGGCAGCACCTGTTCCTTCTCGATGAGATCCAGCTTGTTCACCACAAGCACCACAGGCTTTTTTGTTGCCTGCAGCCGCTCCAGGATATAATGCTCCCCCGGACCCATCTTCTCCGTGGCATCCACCACAAAGAAAATGGCATCCACCTCCTTGAGCGTCCCTTCCGCGGCCCTGACCATGTACTCTCCCAGTTTATGCTTCGGCTTGTGGATGCCCGGCGTATCCAGAAAGACAATCTGGGCATCCGGCTGGGTAAGCACACAGAGGATACGGTTTCGCGTCGTCTGCGGCTTGTCTGACATGATGGCGATCTTTTGCCCGATGAGACTGTTGATCAGTGTGGACTTTCCGACATTCGGACGTCCAATGACAGCAATGAAGCCGGATCTATAAACTTCTTTCTTCTTTTCATCCATTTCTGTTGCTCCGCTATTCCCTGGAAATGCCCAGCCGTTCCATGACGAAACACTGTTCCTTTTCCATTTCTTCCCGTTCTTCTTCCTCCATGTGGTCGTATCCCAAAAGATGCAACATGCCATGCACTGTGAGGAATGCCACCTCTCTGCGAAGGCTGTGCCCATACTCTGCCGCCTGTTCCTCGGCTCGTTCCACAGAGATGATGATATCTCCCAGAGCATTCGCCACAGGGCTGCCCTCGATTTCCGGTTCCTCACTTTCATTGAGGGCAAAGGAAAGCACATCCGTCGGCCGGTCCATATTGCGGTACTCCTTGTTGAGGGTATGGATATACGCATTATTCGTGAGGGTCACACTGACCTCGCTGTCCTCCACACCATAGAGCTCCCCCACCTTTTCGATGGCCCTCCGCACATTCTCCTCGATATCCGCAGGGAAAACAAGTTCCTCTGGATAATTACTGATCAAGACCTCCATAGAATTTACTGCTCCCTTTCCGCTTCTTTGCGCTCATGCCGTTCATAGGCCTCCACAATGCGGGTCACCACCTCATGGCGAATGACATCCATGGCTTGCAGCTGAACGATTCCGATGCCTTCGACACCTTTCAGAATCTCACTAGCCCGTCGAAGTCCCGATGGTACTCCCCGTGGCAAGTCCACCTGGCTCAAATCACCGGTGATGACCATGCAGGAGCCAAATCCCAAACGGGTGAGGAACATCTTCATCTGCTTCTCCGTGGTGTTCTGCGCCTCATCGAGAATCACAAAGGCATCCTCCAGTGTGCGCCCGCGCATATAGGCAAGTGGTGCAATCTCAATGATGCCCCGGGACATGAATTTCTGGTACATATCCAGTCCAAGAATATCCTGCAGGGCATCGTAAAGGGGACGAAGATAGGGGTCTACCTTCTCCTGCAGATCTCCCGGCAGAAAGCCGAGCCGTTCCCCTGCTTCCACAGCGGGCCGCGTGAGGATGATCTTGTCCACATCCTTGTTGCGAAGAGCCGCCACTGCCATGACAACCGCAAGATACGTCTTGCCCGTTCCGGCAGGGCCAATGCCAAAGGTGACATAGTTCCTGCGGATTGCCTCCAGGTAAATGCGCTGCCCCAGGGTCTTGGGACGCACATGGCGTCCCCGCGAAGTCACCAGCACCGTATCACTGAAGAGGGAATGAAGTGCCTCCCCCTTCCCGCCCTTCACAAGCCCGATGCCATAGCGGACCTCATGCATCGTGATATTTGTGCCCTGCCGATAGAGAAACTGCAGTTCCTCCAGCACCTTCGCCGCCCGCTGGACATCCACAGCCTCACCCATGAATTCCACGCGATCCCCACGGCTCACGATTTGGCAGTCAAAATTTTCCGTCAACGCCTGCAGAAACTCATCCCGCTCTCCCAAAAGGGCATACGCTTCCTTATGGTCAGCAAAAACGACTTCTCTCTCCAATGCCTGCTGCAAAAAGACACCTCACCCCATTTATATAGAAACGATTTCATATGAAAGCACGTAAGAGCTTTTCCTTCGCGAGTATAACATACTTTGCTGCACCTTTTCAAGCCGTTGTTTTCAACGCTTCGAGCTATTTTGGCAAGTTATTGCTATTGTCAAATCTTCTTATTACCTAAATTTGCCCTATCATCTTATGCGTCTGTGGAATGACTCTCACGTCCTTCAAATGCTTCAGTGCATAGGCCTGACAGTCGAGGACTTTCTTGGGGGATGCTGCCTTACAGCCGCCGTAGGGCGTGACTGGCTGGATGATGAGAAGGGCTTCCGGCGCTGTTTTCTCAAGCAATCCGATGGCCTGTTGGAATTCCTTCGCATCCGTCTCCTCCGACACTACGATCTTGACATAGAGATCCTTTTGGCGGGCAATCTCCAAGAATCTTCGATGCACTTCCCAAAGGGACTCTCCCACGATGCTCGGCAGCTTGATGTCCATGCTGATGACATCCACATCCCCAATGATCTTCCCCAGAGATTCATAAAGTGTCCCGTTGGTTTCCAGAAACACCTTGGTTCCAAGGCCTTTTGCGATGCTTTGAATGAAGTCTGCATGAAGAAGCGGTTCTCCGCCCGTGAAGCTGACGGCCTGGTGGGGAACCTCTTTTAGCATCTTCTTGACAATCTCACGCACCTGTTCCAAGGATAAGGGATTTTTCATCAAATCAAACCGATGGCTTCCGGAAACAGTTTCCACCTGGCAGTTCTCATGCATCCCCGGCTGGTTTTCCGTATCGCAGTATCGACAGTGGATATTGCATCCCTCGAAACGCACGAAGACCTGCCGACATCCAACATATTTCCCCTCTCCCTGAATAGAAGAAAAGATCTCTATGATATTCTTTTCCATAGGGCTACTCCTCATCGGGCTCATAGGACACACAGGAATGGGGCGATTCCCAGACACAGATGGATTGCAGCCGTATGCCTTCCCGGAAAATATCGTTTTGGGCAAGCTGCTCATAGATGTATTTCGCCATATTTTCCGCCGTCGGATTGCATCCGTCACGGAAGGGCTGCATTTCATTGAGATATTGGTGATCCATGCGGTCAAGGATATCTTTCAGTTCCTTTCTGACAAGCTTGAAATCCACCAGCATGCCGAGCCCGTCCAGCTTTTTCCCAACCACAACCGCTTCCACCGTCCAGCTGTGCCCATGCAAGCGGCTGCATTTGCCGGGATAGCCTTCAATGCGATGGGCAGCCTCAAACTCCTCTTTTACCTGTATCCTGAACATTTCTTTTCTCACCCTTTCAAAAAAGCTGCGGAAGACTCCGCAGCTTCTCTCTCCTTATTTGTCTGTATTGTTCCCGGGAAGCCCCCGCGTATTCTTGACGTTGCCCATGATATCGTCATAGCTCATGGAGCGGGTATGCTTGGTATGGCTCCATTCATGTTCGTTGCGATGGATGAACCCAAGGAAAATGATAGGAATCCATGTGTAGATGAACACCGGATAAAGGAGCATGTAAAGCCATGCCTTCCATTTCGCCCGAATCTTGAACAGGATGATCATTGGCAGGATATACTGCCCCAGCATGATCGCCGTCATGAGCTGGGAGGGCATGAAATTGTAGATATTCGTGTAGAATGGCGGGAATGCCAGCTGGAGATAGCTTATGATGATGAAGAAGGTGGACAGCATGAGGAAATGAGGCTGCAAAAGATAGATGCAGCCATCCCAAATGCGGATGTCCTTTTGCCTCCATCCCTCCACCAGCATCTTCGGTATGTAGCGATGCGCCACGTCAAACTGGCCCTGTGCCCAACGCTTGCGCTGGTTCCAGGACTGCTTGAAGGTCAGGGGCTTCTCATCATAGACAATGGCATCATGCGCCCAGGTGGTCTTGATGCCCTCTGCCAAAGACTCCATGGTGAATTCCATATCCTCTGTGAGACAGGTGGCACGCCAGCCATATCTTTTCAGCACATCCGATGCGATGCACATGCCGGTGCCGCCGAGCACAGCCGAAAGGCCGATGTTCGTCTTTGCCAGATGGGAAATGTGATCAATGACCCAGAACGCAATGGCAAAGGTACCTGCCACCCATGTATCATAAGGGTTCTTGGCATCAAGATAGCCCTGGATGATCCTGTCACCCTTGCAAAGACGGTTGTTCATTTCCATGAGGAACTGAGGATGGACCAGATTGTCCGCATCGAAAATCACAATGCCGTCATACTGCTTCTCCATCTTGAAAAGCCTGTCAAACATCCATTCCAGAGCAAACCCCTTGCTCTTCTTGGTGGGATGCGTACGCTCGCAGACAATTGCCCCACCTTCCTTGGCAATCTCAGCTGTGTTGTCGGAACAATTGTCGGCAATGACATAGATATCATACAAATCTTTCGGATAATTGAGGTTCCTAAGATTGTCCACCAACTGCCCGATGACCGCGCTTTCATTATGCGCCGCAACAATGACAGCAAAGGTGCTCCTGGGAACCAGAATCTTCTCTTCCTTCTTCCGCCACATGCCGCAGAAGCCTATGACGAAGAAATATAAGGTAAACAAAAAGATGACAATCTGCATTGGAACCATGATGATGTCAAAAGGGTGTAACATGAAATTAAATCTCCTCCAAAAATTTCATCCCTCATTCGGTCTTGGCAAACAAGGCAAAGAGCGAATTGATGATTCCAAAGACTGCGTAAGTGCAGAAAATGGCCACCAAAAGAGCCGGAAGAATCGCTTCACGGCCAAAGAAAAGAATCGCCGCAAACATGAGGGCAGCCAACGCCTTTGGCAGAAGAAACATGGTCTCCCCATCTCCCTTGAAATCGGGGTAATGCACATGGCTGACCATGAGATAAGCAACCACAGCCATGGTCACAGGATAGACATAGCCAAACATCTGCGGTTCAATGTCCAAGGCCGTGAAAAGCAAAGTGGTCGATGCCACGATGCAGCCACCCGCAGGAATCGCCAATCCCATGAAATACCCATGAACCACATCCGTATTCACATTGAACCGTGCCAGCCGCCACATGCCGCAAAGGGCAAAGAAGATAGCGACCAGCCAGCCCAGATAGCCATAGGAACCAAGGCAGAACTTATATGCAAGGATTGCCGGCGCTACGCCAAAGGAACCCAGATCACACAGGGAATCCATTTCCTTTCCCAGTTCACTGCTGACGCCAAAAAAGCGCGCAGTACGCCCATCGAGGCCATCGGCGATCAAGGCCAGCAAAATGAAGACAGACGCCATGAACAGATCTTCATGAAACGTAGAAAGTATGGAACACATCCCAAAGAACAAGTTTGCCGACGTACAGGCGTTCGGTATCAAATGTTTCAGCATTCGTCCTTTATCCTCCCAAGAATCGTCTTCCCACCGACGACCTTATCTCCTTTTTTCACCATAACCTGCACATCCTCCGGCATGACAATCTCCAAACAGGAGCCAAAGCGAATCATGCCATACAGTTCGCCCTGGCGCAGGGTGTCATTCAATGTCACCCAAGATACGATACGCCTTGCCAGGATTCCTGCAATCTGCGTTACTGTGATGCGCAGGCGGCTGTTTTCAATACCGATGAGATGATGTTCATTCTCAAAGCCCACAGAATCCTTGTATGCCGGACGGAATCGTCCGCATACGTACTTCTGGCATTTGATTTCCCCGGAAATCGGGCTGCGGTTCACATGTACGTTGAAAACGGACATGAACACCGTGACCTTGTTTCCGGCCCCTTTGATGAAATCATCGTATTCCACAGGGGTAATATCCTGCACCGTCCCATCCGCAGGCGAGATGATCGCCTTGTCATCCACGGCGATGTCACGTTTCGGATTGCGGAAGAAGTAAGCAAAGTATCCTGCCAAAACAGTAGGCGGAACTGCCGCATAGGGATGGATGGTCGCCCCCAAAAGGACGGCCAATACCAAGGAAGCCCCGATAAACACATAGCCTTCATGTACGATAGGAGCCACGTATACACCTCCCCGCTCTCCAATCTTTACGTCCTAGACATTATAACGTATTGTTCAAGTTTTGCCAAGGGCAAAACATACAGATTAACGTTTCGATGGGCTTGTCCCATCATAACGTATTGCGACGCAAAGCTAGTCCCCGGAGGGGATTCAAGTTTTGCCAACTCTTATTTCTTGTAGCTGTGCACCTTGAGGACAAATTTGGGCAAAGCAAGAAGACGCCCGGCCCTCTTTGGCTGAAGGATTCCGCGGAACAGCCATTCCAGCTTCGCCTTCTGCATCCAGCGAGGAGCGCGCTTCATGACACCTGCCATGACATCCAGCGTTCCGCCAACGCCGATGGAGAGAGGGACACCCAATTCTTCCTTATGGGCATGCAGCCATTTTTCCTGCTTGGGAACGCCAAGGGCCGCCAGAAGGAGATCCGGCTTCTGTGCCTTGATGTCTGCAATGATTGCCGGCTCGTCCGCCTCTTTGAAATAGCCGTTTCTTGTCCCAACGATCTCGATGCCCGGATAGAGTTCTTCCGCCTTCTTCTTCGCCTTGTCAGCAACTCCGGGCGCAGACCCGAAGAAGTATATGCGGCGCTTCCTTGCCGGTGCCAGCCGCATGAGCTCCTGGGCAAGGTCATAGCCTGCCACCCGTTCCGGCATCTGATATCCCAGATGATGTGCCGCCCATACCGTACCTGCTCCGTCCGGAACAACCAAGGCGGCTGCATTCAAGATTTCCTTGAGTTCCTTGTCATGGGTTGCCCGCATGATCATTTCCGCATTCGCCGTGGCAATCAGGGCGCATGCCCTTTCCTCCATGAACTGCTCTGCCTTGCCAACCGCTTCCGCCATCGTCAGGGAATCCACCTGAACACCTAAAATGTCTACCTTGTTTGACACGAAAATATTCCTCCTTACAGCATTGTTATCGGGTCAATATCAATTGCCACATCTGTTCTCGTCTGCAACCCTTCCTGCCGAAGAAAGGACTGCACATCCTCAAGAACCGCAGTCTTGATGAGGACAACAAATCGAAAAATGCCGCGAAAGTTGGAAATCATGGCAGGAGACGGTCCTATGGCCTGCTGCTTTTCCTCCCCGGCAAAGTGCTTGCGAAAGCGTTTGACAAATCCTGCGGCATGTTCCCTTGCCGTCTCCTCCTCCCCATGCTGGAAAAGGAGTTTTACCAGACGACTGAAAGGAGGATAGAAGAGCCTTTGCCGCATGGCGATCTCCTGTGCATAGAACCCCTCATAGTCCTGTGCTATTCCACAGGTCACGGCATAGTGTTCCGGATTGTAGCTCTGGACAACCACATGGCCGCATACCTCCGTCCTGCTGTCTCCCATATCATGCGGTTCCTTGCCGGAATGCCGCCCTGCCCGGCCTGCTGTCTGGGTGATGAGCATGAAACATCTCTCTGCCGCCCGAAAATCCGGCATGTGAAGACTGGAATCCGCACTGATGATACCAACGGCAGTGACCTTGGGAATGTCATGCCCTTTCGCCACCATCTGGGTCCCGAGAAGGATATCGTATTCCCCACGTCGGAACTTTCCCAGGATCTCCTGATGGGCGAACTTTTTCCCCGTCGTGTCCCTGTCCATGCGGACAATCCTCGCTTTGGGCACAAGCATGCGAAGCTCCTGTTCCAGTTTCTCCGTACCGGAGCCGAAGTACCTGATGTAACGGCTGCCGCATTTGGGGCAGGCGGAAGGGACTTCCTCCTGAACATCGCAGTGATGGCAGCAAAGCTTCCCATTCTTATGATAGACCAGAGGCATCCCACAGAATCGGCACTTGAGCACCGTGCCACAGGAACGGCACATGACAAACGTGGAAAATCCCCGCCGGTTCAGCATGATGATGATCTGCTGCTGCTCTGCCAGTGTCTGCCCGATCAACCGCTCCAGCGCACGGGAAATAATATGGCGGTTGCCCTGTTTCATCTCCTGCCGCATATCGACGCATTTTACTTCCGGCAGGGACAGGCCGCCGATGCGCTTCGGCATGGAAAGCAGGGACAGTTCCCCTGTCTTCGCCCGATGAAAGGTTTCCAGGGACGGCGTGGCACTTCCGAGAACCAATACGCCATGATGAAGCTGTGCCAGTTTCTCCGCCACAACCCGTGCATGGTATCGCGGAGACTCATCCTGCTTATAGGACATGTCCTGCTCCTCATCGAGAATGATGAGCCCGATGTTTTCCGCCGGGGTAAACAATGCAGAACGGGCACCAATGATGATTCCCGCCTCTCCCCGCCGCACCCGCAGGATGGCATCGTTGCGCTCGGCAAGGGACAGGCGGCTGTGCATGACAATGATGTCCTGCCGGAAATACGCCTTGAACGCCATGACAAGCTGCCCGGTCAGGGCAATCTCCGGCACGAGGACAATGACCGTCCGTCCCATATCCCGCGCTTTGGAAGCCGCCTCGATATAAACCTGCGTTTTTCCGCTTCCCGTGACGCCATGGAGCAGAAAGCCATGATATTCCTGACGTTCCATATAAGGAGAAAGATTTTCCAGTACCCTCTCCTGCTCCCTTGTAAGCACAATCTCAGAATGCTTTGCCCCCACATCCCGGTAACTGTCCCGGAGGACACGCCTCTGGCGGATCTCTGCCAGACCTGTTTCGCAAAGCGCCTTTGCCACCGCCGGTGAAACATTCTGTGTCCTCAGCTCCACCATGGATTGCTCCGGCTTTTCCCGCAGGAGTTCCAAAAGACGCCGTTGTGCCTTGCGGCGACGGAAGGATTCCATGAGTTCCTCTGTCACACATCCCGTAAGTACGACATACTTCTCATATTGCGCCGATGCACGCTTCTCTGCATCGTATCTTTTTTCTATCACCCTGTGGTGCAAGAGCTTGTCCAGTGTTCCATCCAGCAAATCCCCGGATTCCGGCAGGGCTTTCTTGATGGCCTGTCTCGTCATGGCGCCTTCCTGGAGAAGCAGGCCATATACCTTGCGGCAAAGTTCCATCCCCAGCAATGGATGCTCTTGCCCATCTTCCCTCGGCGCATAACTTACGGATATCTTCAAGCCGCTCTTCCCGGGCATGAAAAGCCGCATCATCTCCGCAAGGGAACAGAGATAGAACTCCGACAGCCACCTTGCAGCAGCAATCATCTCTCCGGTGAACCACGCCTCATCATCCACCGCTGCCAGTATGTCCTTGAGTGCGATGTCCCCTCCATCTGCCTCTGCCACGGACAGGACAAACCCTTCCACTTTCCGGCCCCCAAAGGGTACAAAAACGCGCCATCCGGCTCCCACATGGGAAAGCGCGTCTGGCACGCGATAGGTATATGCCTTTGCAATGCTTTTCACAGGTATATTCACAAACACATCTGCTGTCAGCACCCTTTTCCCTGCCCCCTGCGAAAAACGATGCCATCGCTGGAACTCTCGAACGATGGCATTCTCAAATCTCCCACTGTACCTCTGCCATGCTTCCGGTTTCCCCAGACTCATCCAGTTCCATGGCAATCTCGTCGCAATTGGGGAATTTGGGGCACTCGATGCAATCCTTCCATACCTTATGGGGCAGGTCGTTCTTGGTGATTGTCCGGAATCCCAGGGTCTGAAAAAAGCCGGGCTTATAAGTCAAAGTGAAGAACTTCTTCACCCCCAGGCTCCTTCCTTCCTCCAGCAAGCGGCGGACGATTTCCGCACCAATGCCCTGCCGGATAACTGAAGGAGAAACCGCCATCGTCCGGACTTCTGCCAGCTCCGCCCAGATGATGTGAAGCGCCCCGACTCCAACGACCCTGTTGTCCTCATCCACCGCCACAATCATGTCACGAATGGTCTCGTAGAGGGTATTGCGGGAACGGGCGAGCATAACGCCTTCCTTGGCATATTCCATGACGAGCTTGTAGATATCCTCAATATCGTCAAAGATGGGCTTCCTGAACTCCATACTGTACACACCTCATTCCTTTTCCTTGCCCGGGCAAATTTCCCGCAGGGGGCACCCAAGGCAAAGCGGCTTCCTCGACTTGCAGACCTTCCGCCCATGCCATATCAGCCAGTGATGGGCATCGGACCATTTCTCCTTGGGAATAGCTCTCTGCAACCCTTTCTCTACCTCCAAAGGAGTTTCCCCCACAGCGAGATGCAGGCGATTCGCCACGCGGAACACGTGGGTATCCACGGCAATCGCAGGATGATGGAAAGCCACACTCATGACCACATTGGCGGTTTTCCGTCCCACGCCGGGCAATTTCTGCAACTCTTCAAAATCCTTCGGCACCTCGCCCCTGTATTTCTCGCAGAGAATCTGGCAGGTCGCCAGGATATTCTTCGCCTTGTTGCGGAAAAGCCCGCAATCCCGGATTTCCTCCTCCAACGCCGGAAGTCCCATGGAAACAATCGCCTCCGGCGTTGCAGCGCGGGCGAAAAGCCGCTCCGTCGTGACATTGACGCGCTTGTCCGTACACTGTGCCGACAGGATGACCGCTATGAGAAGCTCAAAGGGGTTTCGGAAAACCAAAGCCGGCTTGACTCCCCTGTATGTGTCCTCCAATACGGCAATCTGCTGTTCCTTTATCTTTTTGGTCACACGCACGCAAAATCCCCCGTATCCCCCGATGCATATTTCAATCGAATCCTCATTCCAAAGGTTCCGCCAACTTCAATTTCTCCTCGATGACTTCATGAAGGCCGGTGTCCTCCGTGCGCCGCGTCAAATAAATATACTTTTCATTGAGATTGATTCCCAGCACAATATCCTTCTTGTCGTACTGCCCCATGAAATAGTAGTCATTGCCTTCCATCGCAATACATCTCCTGATAAAGGCCTCCTGGGACTTGAGGCTCTCTTTCGGGAAGGTTCCCGCCTGTTTGTCTTGCACCTCAATGAACCAGGTATCGCGGCAAGCAACCTGGCGGATTTTGAACAGCCCGGAGTTTATCGTCTGAAAAAGCCATTGGAAGATGTCCTTGTCCTTCTGCCAGCTGGAAATCTGGTAAAGAAACTGTATATGGTCTTTGTCTGTGGATAAGGAACCAATACGCATATCATACACCTCATTTCAATTTATCAACACACCCTGTAGAATTCTTGTATAAATTGTACCATCTTGGCATCTTGAAATCAATATTCCTTCGATGTTGTCCCACGATACATTGCCTTGTGAAAATTTTTGAGAATCCTCTTTATTATCGAACATACATGTGGTATACTTGGAAAAGAACCGAATATATATTTGGAGGTGTATGGAATGCGACACAATCGTCATGCCAGTGAACGACAACAAGAGATTTTTCAGTACATCAAGGAATTCCTTCTGGAAAATGGATATCCTCCTTCCGTCCGTGAAATAGGAAACGCTGTCGGGCTGAAGTCCAGTTCCACCGTTCATGGCTATCTGGAAAAGCTGGAATCGAACGGACTGATCAAACGCGACCCCACCAAGCCGCGCGCCATCGATATCCTCGATGAAAAACCCTGGGGAAAGAATACCCCCGTTCCGCTCGTCGGCACAGTGACCGCCGGTGTCCCGATTCTCGCCGAGGAAAACATCGAGGAGATATTCTCCTTCCCGCAAGGGCTGATCGGCACCCAGGACAAGACCTTCATGCTCAGGGTACAGGGAGACAGCATGATCAATGCCGGCATCTATGATGGGGATTTCATATTGGTCAGGCAGCAGGACGATGCCAAGGACGGCGAGATTGTCGTGGCTCTCGTCAACGACGACACTGCCACGGTAAAACGATTCTTCCGGGAGAAGAACTGCATCCGTCTGCAGCCGGAAAACGATACCATGGAACCCTTTTATGAGAAGAACGTTACCGTTCTTGGCA
>JAFSWY010000059.1 GCA_017444295.1 Selenomonadaceae bacterium
GAAGTATCTCATAGCATAAGCTAGTAAGATTCCTTGAAGAAGACAAGGTGGATAGGCAGGGAGTGGAAGTTCAGCAATGAATGCAGCGGACCTGTACTAATCAATCGAGGGCTTGACTTATGTAAAGACCTAAAATGTAGAGGCATAAGACTTTTCTTCTGTATAGTTTTGAGTATGCATAAGCTTGTCTACATAAGAGTAGTTACAAGCGGTCAGCGTCAACAAATCGTCTGCGCCCTTTCGGGCTTGATTCTTTGGACGCTTTCGCATACGACCTGTTACCCAATCGCCTTCGGCTCTTGGACAGGTCAGTATCCGGTGATGATGCCTTGATGGTTCCACCTGTTCCCATTCCGAACACAGTAGTTAAGCATCAAGAGGCCGAAAGTACTTGGCTGGCGACGGCCCGGGAGGATAGGTAATTGCCGGTTTTTCCAAAAGCACCTGCTTTTTGCGGGTGCTTTTGCTTTTTCCACAATTGTGGTATAATTTTACGCGGTTATTTGTTTGCTTTCATTTTAAGAGAAAGAAGGATTCCTATGATTGAAGAATTCAAGAAATTCATTATGCGCGGCAATGTGCTGGACATGGCTGTTGGTATCATCATTGGTGCTGCCTTTGGGAAGATCGTGACATCTTTTGTCAATGACCTGCTTATGCCTCCTTTGGGACTGGTTTTGGGGCATGTGGATTTTTCCAATCTGTTCATCAACCTTTCCTCCAAGGAGGCTGCGACCCTGGCTGAGGCGAAGGCGGAAGGACTTCCTGTCATTGCCTATGGTGCGTTCCTGAATTCCGTGGTGGATTTCCTGATTGTGGCCTTTGCCATTTTCATGCTCATCCGCCAGGTGAACCGCTTGATGCCACAGAAGGAGGCAGAGCCTGAGGCACCGAAGCGCCTGTGCCCTTACTGCAAATCTGAGATTGCAGAGGATGCCACGCGTTGTCCCCATTGTACCTCTGAAGTGTGATGAGGCAGGAGGTTCCCTAAAAATTATCCACATTATCCACAGTTCTTTTGCAAGGACTTGTGGATAATTGCGGGAATCAGTTTTGTGATTACGAAGGAGGTCACAGAACCTCTTTCCCGCATGATGGATGCCTGCACGAAACTACGGGACGGGGATTTCCGTGATGTAGCGCGCTCTGCAGAAACTGTGCGCGGGGATGAGTTTGGGCATATGGCGGATATCATTGTGTCTATGCGCACTGCCATCAACAAGCTCATGCATACCACCAACAACAGCGCACAGCAGCTTGCTGCGGCGACGGAGGAACTTACAGCCAGTGCTGCTCAGGCAGCCCATGCCTCCGAATCTGTGGCCGGTTCCGTGGCGAGTGCAGCCGGTGCGGTCTCAGAGCAGCAGCAATATATCAACGAGACGATGGAGTCCGTGGACAACACCATTTCCTCCATTCAGGTACTTAGCGGGATGGCCCATGATGTAGCGGGCGAGGCAACCTCTTCCCAGCAGGATGCAGAGAAGGGGGCTTCCGCCATCGAGATTGCCATCGACAAGATCCAGGGCGTTGAGAAAATTGTGAACCATTCTGCCGCCACGGTGGATAAACTGGGGCAGAGCTCCCAGGAAATCGGCCAGATCGTGGAGACCATCTCGGCGATTGCAGAGCAGACCAATCTTCTCGCCCTCAATGCGGCCATTGAGGCTGCACGGGCCGGGGAGCACGGCAGGGGCTTTGCTGTTGTCGCTGATGAAGTGCGCAAGCTCGCAGAGGAGTCCCAGTCTGCAGCACAGCGCATCACCGGGCTGATCGATGTCATCCAGACAGATACCAGGGATGCGGCCAGTTCCATGAAGGAAGGCAGCGATGCCGTCAGGGAAGGCACGCATTTCGTGGAGCAGCTTCGGGAAACCTTCGAGCAGATCCGCATGGCTTCCGGCGATGTTGCCAACCGCATCTTCGGCATGACGCAGGATTTGCAGGGGGTTTCGATGGAGGCCGATAATATCAAGCAGAAATCCGAGCAGATATTCTCCAATGGCGGCAAAGTCTCTGCCGAAATGGAAAATGTGTCCGCTGCATCCGAGGAGCAGTCGGCTTCCTCCGATGAAATTGCATCGGCCAGCGATTCCCTGGCAAAACTGGCCCAGGAACTTCAGAATTCCTTGCAGAGATTCAAATTTTGACGATAGGGGTTGTTTGTGTGGAACAGGAAATGAAAGAGAAACTACTGGATGTCTATTCTGAGATTGACAGGGACGATGTGAGGCAAAGGCAGCTGTTTTGGGATGTCCTGTCGTGTTTTGGCGCGGCCAGTGATTTCATGAAGTGCCTTCAGGAGGAAAAGGAGGACACCCCCTAATCCTTCCTGCGGGACTGGCGTCTGGCCCCCGGCCCGTCGTTGGCGGTGGGGACGCTTGTTTCGGCGAAGGTCTTCATGTCGTTCAGCATGTGCAGAGATGCATCCACAATGCTTTTTCCAAGGCAGGCGGTGATACCGCCTGCTGTTTTTATGCCCATCTGGAGCAGGAATGGCTGTATATGCAGGATATAGGGTTTGATGGCGGGACATAGAGACTCGGCGTATCTGGCGATGATCTCTGTAGACTCGTCATCCAGAATGACAAGGCTGCTGTTGTGGGCAGAGGCGATGATAGCCCCCATGAGGGCCGCCGCATCGACTTTCAGGTCTTTCGGCACATGGGCCAGGAATTCGTCGGGGGCGTAGCGCAGGCTGCCATTCTCATGGAGCAGGGCTTCTTTCAGGCGGGCGGCCTTGGTACCGCAGGGGTCGTCTGAACGGTTTTCTGTCAGGGCAACGCCAATGAGAGGCGAGGTGAAGGTGATGTCCTCAGCGATTACCCGACCGAAATCAAAGGCTGCGGTTGGCGGCAGACCGGGGCGCAGGCAGGCAAGGGTCACTTCCGCCCCGGCGTTCTCGGCGAAGGCATGCATGAGGCATTTTTGGGTGTCCGAGAGGCTCTTGCTCTTGTTGAAGCACAGGAGGTCAAAGTGAAGCCCTGTTTCCGGGCGGTCATCCGCAAGGATGCCGGCGATTTCGGCGGCAATCTGCTCCAGATATCCAAGGCAGTCGATGGGCTTGGCCAGATTGTCGATGCGGGACTGGCAGAGTTCCATGGATTGGCGGTCCAGCTTGGGCATCGTGTGCAGGTAGAAATTGAAGGTCTTGTCCGTGACCGTGGGGGAATCCGTGGGCATCTGCTCCCGATGGAAATCGACGGAAGCATCTTCCTCCAGGGCATTGCAGGCGTGAATGGCTGCATCCAAATAGGTGGCCGCAAGAGAAGAACCACAGGTTTCTCCCAAACGGAGCTTCAGGTCCATGCAGGAGGAGAGTCCCAGCTTTCGGAGGATGGCCTGATGTCCCCGTTCCGTTGCCAGATGGGATGCCACAACGTATTCACGGGACAGGGGGGCAATCGTGGCGGCAATGAGGGCGGCAGCGCCGGCATTGAATCCATCCAGCACAGCGATGGATCGATGGGCTGCGGCACCCAGTATGATGCCTGCGATACATCCCAGCTCGAAGCCGCCGACCTTGGCGAGGACATCCAGGCCGTCCGTGGGATCCGGGTGGTTGGTTTCCAGTATCTGCCGCACGACGGAGATTTTTTTCGCCAGCCGTTCGTCGGAGATATTGGTTCCCCGGCCGGTTGCTTCCTCGGGAGAAATGCCGCAGATTGCCGCGCAGATTGCCGCGCTGGAGGTGGTGTTGGCAATGCCCATCTCGCCGGGCAGGAAGCAGCGGTAGCCATTCTCCGCACAGGCAGAGACGATCTTGATGCCGGACTCGATGGAGGTGATGGCCTGCTCCCGTGTCATGGCGGGGCCGAGGGCAGAGTTCGCCGTCCCGTCGGCAATATGGCAGTTCACGAGGCCGGGGATATTGCCGGTATCGGCGGCGATGCCCATGTCCACCACCAGGAGGTCGGAGGAAGCAAAATTGGCCGCGGCATTGGCGGCGGCGCCGCGGGAAATGAGGTAGTTGGCCGTCATCTGCACGGTGGTCTCGGGAGGATAGGCACTGACCCCCATAGCAGCGACACCGTGGTCGCTGCAGCAGATGATGGTGCATTTCTTTGGCGGTTCGGGAGTGCTTTCTCCTGTGATTCCGGCATAGCGCAGGAGAAGCTCACGGAGATATCCAAGGCCTTTGGCATCGTCCAGTTTTTCCCCGACGGCCTGCATGGCAGCAGTGTCCAGGGGCTGGATGCGGGCGATGGTTTCCTCAAGAATGCTCATGATATCTGTGCCTCCTTTGGCACCTGTTTCAGGGACAGGCCGATGCGTCCCCGTTTTTCGTCAACGCTGATGACCATGACGTTCAGGATATCCCCTACGGAAATCACGTCCAGGGGATGCTTGACCCGTTTTTTGCTGAGCTCGGAGATATGGATGAGCCCTGCGGTCTTGATGCCGATGTCCACGAAAGCGCCGAAGTCCGTGATGTTGCGCACCGTGCCCCGCATGATGGTACCGGGCTTGATGTCGGAGAGCTTCACGATGGCCTGACGCGTCAAGGGGGCGGGAAGCTCCTCACGGGGATCCCGGCCCGGTTTCACCAGGGCATCGAGGATATCGTGGACCGTGGGGAGTCCTGCATCGAGTTCCCTGGCGAGTTTTTCCTCGTCCACGAGCTTGCGCTTGGCGGCAAGCATGGCGAGCTGATTCTTGTCAGCCAGGTCCTGGAGCTCGAAGCCGAGCTTGGCAAGGATTTTTTCCGCCAGTTCGTAGGACTCCGGATGAACCGGGGTGTTGTCCAGGGGCGAGGCGGCCCCATGGATGCGCAGGAAGCCCGCGCATTGGGTGAAAGCCGCAGGGCCGAGGCGGGGAACCTTCAGGAGCTGGCGGCGGCTTTTGAATACGCCGTTCTCATTGCGGAAGGCGACGATGTTCTTGGCAATGGCGGCATTGATGCCGGCGATGTGCTTGAGGAGTGCGCCGCTTGCCGTGTTGAGGTCCACCCCCACGTGGTTCACGGCGGACTCGATGGTGGCATCCAGGGCGGCGGCGAGCTCCTTCTGGTTCACGTCATGCTGGTACTGCCCCACGCCGATGGCCTGGGGATCGATCTTCACAAGCTCCGCCAGGGGGTCCTGTACCCGGCGGGCAATGGAGACTGCGCCGCGGATGGTCACGTCGTACTCCGGAAGTTCCTCCTTGGCGAGTTTTGAGGCGGAGTAGACGGAGGCTCCCGCTTCATTGGTGATGAGATAGTGTACATCCTGAAGGCCGTTCTCGCGGATGAGGTTCGCGGTGAATTCCTCTGTTTCATAGGAAGCTGTGCCGTTGCCGATGGAAATCAGGGTCACATGGTGCTTTTTGATGAGGGCGAGGACCTTCTTTGCCGAGGCCTCGCGCTCCGCGTCGCTCTTGGTGACCTGCAGAACGCCGTGGTCAATGACATGCCCGGTGGCATCCACCACCGCCATCTTGCAGCCCGTGCGGTAGCCGGGATCGAGCCCCATGACCGTATGGCCCGCCAGGGGAGCCTGCAGCAGGAGCTGTTTGAGGTTCACGCCAAAGACCTTGATGGCCTGTGCCTCGGCATCCTCCGTGAGCTTGGCGCGGATTTCCCGTTCCAAAGCGGGGAAAAGCAGGCGCTTGTAGCCGTCCTCCACGGCGAGCCTGAGCTGCTCGGAGAAAATGGAGGGCTGGCGATAGATGCGCTTGTAAATCCTCTCGATGTTGTCCTCATGGTTGGCACCCAGCTTTACCTTAAGGAAGTCCTTTTTCTCGCCGCGGTTGATGGCGAGGATGCGGTGGGAGGGGAGGGAGCGCACGGGCTCCTCGTAGCCGTCGTACATGAGGAAGACCTGGCTTTCTTCCTCGTTCTTTTCCTTGTCCAGTTCCGTGGCAAGGATGCCGGTGTTCCAGAGATGCTTTCTCATTTCCTGGCGAAGGGAGGCCTCTTCCATGATCGTTTCCGCAACAATGTCCATGGCGCCTGCCAGGGCATCCTCGGCAGAAGCGACGCCCTTTTCCTCGTCGATGAAGTCCTTGGCGGCTTCCAGTGCCGTGCCCTTTGTGGTCATCTGCATGACCATGGCATTGGCGAGGGGTTCCAGTCCCTTCTCCCGGGCGATTTGGGCACGGGTGCGCTTCTTCTGCTTGTAGGGGAGGTAGAGGTCTTCCAGTTCCTGCAATTTCTGCGCCTTTTCAATGGATTGGCGCAGTTCGGGGGTCAGTTTCCCCTGCTCCTCGATCTTGCCGAGGATTTCCTCCTGCCGCTTCACGAGGTTGCGGAGGTAGGCGATGCGTTCCTCGACGGAACGGATCTGCTCCTCGTCGAGGGAACCCGTCGCTTCCTTGCGATAGCGGGCGATGAAGGGAACGGTATTGCCGCCGTCCAGAAGGTCCATGACAGCGTCCACCTGTTTGGCGCTCAGTTTCATTTCAGCCGCAATGACTGCGGAAATTTCTTCGATTCGCATAATACACCTGCTTTCTTTGTTTATTTATTCATTATACCACGTACAATGCAAATTCGGGATTTATTCTTGCAGCTGCCCATGGATTCCCTGCTTGCA
>JAFSWY010000060.1 GCA_017444295.1 Selenomonadaceae bacterium
AGCGCGGCTCGGACAGCATTTTATCCCGCAGGGCACGAATGCGCAGGCTCATTTCCATATTTTTCATATTTTCCCTCCTTTTTTAAGAGTTTGTTTTACAAATTACATTATTGTTTCCAACTTTTAACCATAAATTAACACACACTTCCAACCATGTCAAGGGAGAAATAGGAAAAATCTTGAAAAACAATAAAACAGCCGAAGAACCCTTTTCAAAAGGACTCTTCGGCTGCTGCCAACCGTTTCACGGTTTCAACTCATGCATATAGGTTTCAACATCCACACACTGCATCAGCCCGCTCATAATGCATGCGCCGCTGGCTCCTGCAGCCACTGTCCCGGCAATGTTTTGGGGCGAGATCCCTCCGATAGCATACACGGGAATCCGGACCCTTCCGCAAACCTCCTTCAGGAAGGGAATGCCTCGCGGGGAAAGTCCTTTCTTGCAGTCCGTGGCAAAGATATGCCCAAGCGTGATGTAGCTGCACCCCATGGCCTCCGCCTCCTGCGCCTCTTCCATGGAATGGCAGGAAGTTCCCAAAACCTCAAACTCTTGCAAAAGGGATTTTCCCGTTGCGCGCAGAAGGGGAAGGGGCAGATGAAGAGCCTTGGACCGAAGTTTTCTTGCAACGTCAGTGAAGCTATGCAGGATGCATGGCGTATGCTCCATTTCGCAAATTTCCATCACGGCCCTTGCAAGCTGCTCATATTCCCTTGACGCCAGGTCCTTTTCGCGAAGCAGGATGGCATGGGGATGACAGCGGGCAATCCGACGGTTCCTCTCAAGAAAATCGTCGGGACAGAGTTTCCTGTTGGTCACGCAGATGACCTTGGAATCAAAGGCTGACATAGTCATTCAACACAGGCTGCAGGCCCGCGCCCCGTATGTCATTGTACATTGTGTCAAGGCTGCGGGTGTCGTTGATCTCGAACTGCTCGTCGCCCTCCTTGCATTCCCCGCACTCCTCGCCATACTTTTCCGCATGGTCGCCAATCCCGGTGGAAACCCCGGCAGAGACCTTTGTCGCGGCGATGCGGACAATGCCGTTGCGGAAGGCAGAACTTTCCCGCGAGGAAACCGTGATGCCGGCAAAGGGAAGGAAAATGCGGTAGGCGCAGAGGATCTGGCAAAGCTGCCTCTCGCTGACCTTTTCATAGCACAGATCCGTGCCGCCCACAATCGGCCGAATGCGGGGGCAGGAAAGGGACATTTCGGCTCTCGGGTATTTCCGCTGCAGATAATAGACATGCAGCGCCGTCGCAAGAGCATCCCGACGAAAATCCGAAAGTCCCAGCAAGGCGGAGAAACCGACGCCCCGCATACCCGCCATGAGCGCCCGTTCCTGCGTATGGAAACGATAGGGCCAAATGCGCTTGCGCCCGTCGAGATGAAGTTCCTCATAACGGTCGCTGTTGTAGGTCTCCTGGAACACCGTCACATAATCCGCCCCACACTCGTGGAAATAGCGATAGTCCTCCGTATTCACCGGGTAGACCTCAAGCCCCACCATACGGAAATACTTCGACGCGAGGCGGCATGCCTCCCCGATATAGCGGATGCTGCTGCTGCCCCTGCTCTCCCCGGTCAGAAGAAGGATCTCCTCCATGCCGCTCCTGGCGATGACATCCATCTCATGCTCGATCTCTTCCATGTTCAGTTTCAGCCGCCGGATCTTGTTGTAGCGGTTGAACCCGCAGTAGACGCAGTAGTTCTCGCAGTGATTGTCGATATAAAGGGGCGTGAAGATGTAAACCGTATTGCCGAAATGACGCGAGGTTTCCCTCTGTGCCCGATGGGCCATTTCCTCAAGAAATGGTTCTGCCGCAGGGGACAGCAGTGCCTTGACATCCTCGATGGAGCAGTTCTCGTGTGAAAGAGCATTCCTGACATCCTTTGCCGTATAGCGTGAGGCATCATAGGAATTCATTCCCTCCAGGACCCTGTCGCAAATGTCCGACTCAATCACTTCCATGTCCGGCAGGTATTCCATGTGATTGATGCGGGAGGACGGGTCGTTCTCCAACTGGTATTTTCTGTCCATGCTCGCACCCCCTAGTCCCGCAGGAATCCCGTCAGGGGGTCCGAGGAAGCCGCCCCCCGCACGAGCACCCGTCCAAGCCCTGACAGGTACGCCTTGCGCCCCGCATCGATGGCCTGCCGGAAGGCCGCTGCCATGAGCGGAAGATTGCCTGCCGTCGCAAGGGCCGTGTTTGCCATGACCGCCGCCGCGCCCATTTCCATGGCCTCGCATGCCTGGGAGGGCTTTCCGATTCCCGCATCGACGATGACGGGAAGGTCAAGCTCATCAATGAGCATCTGGATGAAATCACGGGTGGCAAGTCCCCGGTTGGAGCCAATCGGCGCAGCAAGGGGCATGACCGCCGCCGCTCCCGCACTCACAAGGTCCCGCCCCACATTGAGGTCGGGGTACATATAGGGGAGTACGACAAAATCTTCCTTTGCGAGAATTTCCGTCGCACGGATGGTTTCCGCGTTATCGGGCAGAAGATACTTCGTGTCGCGCATAATCTCGATCTTCACGAAATTGCTCCCGCACAATTCCCTCGCAAGATGGGCAATGCGGACAGCCTCATGGGCATCCCTCGCGCCGGATGTGTTGGGAAGGAGCGTCACCCCCTCCGGGATATAACTCAGGATATTCTCATGCTCTTTCGTCTGGGCGCGGCGAACCGCCAGTGTGATCATCTCCGCACCTGCATCCCTGACAGCCGCCTCGATCAGCTGCAGGGAATACTTTCCCGAACCAAGGATAAACCTCGAATGGAACTCCTTCCCACCGAGAACCAGCGTATCTTTTTCCTCTTTTTCCTGCATATGAACTCTCCTCTCCTATTGTCCCATGTCTTCCGATGTTTAGGATCTGTGCATTTTCGCACAGATTCTTAGCCGCCGCCCATGAAACTGATGATTTCCACCACATCGCCGTCCTTGAGAAGGGTCTCACCGTACCGCTCCTTCGCAATGATTTCCTCATTGATCTCGACGACAATCTGCCTGGGCTCATAGTTTGCAGATAACAGGTATTCGCTGATGCTCTTTCCTGCAGCATCCGTCTCCTGCCCGTTGATCTTGAGCAACCACCTGCACCTCCCATCAAAAAAGGGATTGCCTGACAGCAATCCCAAGAAAAGTCAATATCCCTACGTTGGCATTACCCAAATCAGGTCTATGGGTCGAAAGGCGCACTTTCCTCTCAGCCTGTTTGCAAGCTCCCCATTCATATGCAAGTGTCCAACCCTGTGCAGGGAAGTCTTTATTTTATCACTTTCTGCGATATTTTCAAGAGATTATGACCTCCGTTTCTATCTGATTGACAGGAATCGGGAAAAAAGCTATGATAGAGCCAGGAAATGTGTGAATGTTTTGCGAAAGGAGCACTGGTCATGGAAAAGCGGATGACATGGAAGGAGCTTCAGGAAACCTATCCCGACCAATGGATTGGGTTGACTGATACCACGCTTGACAATGTGCCATTCATTTTCTCGAATTGGGAGGTAGATGCAAAATGAGACATTTGCGTGTTTTCTGCACTTCTGCCGAAGAACAAGGAAAATCCTGCCCAAAGGCAAAACCTTGATGGGCAGGATTTTCTGTTTCAAATACATCATTGACATTTAGGAGGCTACAATCTTATGAAAAGAATATGGTTCAACCATTGGTTCAGCACAGCTTATCATCTGATCCAGCTCATGCGGGATGGCACCGATGAGCCCCTTTGCATCATCGGGTCCAATCGAAACGAACATGCCATATACCGCCGTGCTTGCGAGGAATGGCATACAGAGCCGGAAATCCGGTCCGATGAGGAATATGTTTCCTTCTGCCTGGAATTCTGCAAGCAGCATGAGGTTGATATCTTTGTGCCACGCCATCGCATCACAGCCATTGCAAAGCAGGTGGATTCCTTCAGGGAAATCGGTGTTCTCGTTCTCTGCGGGCACAATGCAGAATTGATGAAGATTCTGGACAGCAAGCAGGAGACCTATGCCTTCTTCGCAGAACATGGACTGGGCGATTGCATCCCCGAATATCTGGCGACACATTCCTTCCCGGAATTCTGTGTTGCATACGAGACACTTCACAGCAAAGGCTTCCGCGTCTGCTACAAACTCGCAGAAGATGAAGGCGCCCTCACCTTCCGCGTCATTGACAACAATCTGGAGCAGCTGTCCGCGCTCTATTCCAAGCCCAATACGAAAGTCACTCTTTCTGCGACGAAAAACATCCTGCAAGACTATGACTTCTCTGTGCCGATGCTTGTTATGCCATATCTGAACGGCCCGGAAATCAGTGTGGACTGCCTGAGGACCTCCCGGGGAAATATCGTCATCCCACGCTATAAAACAAACACCCGCTATTCTGTCGTGAGGTTCGACGCACAAATCATGGCTCTCAGCAACCGGATTCTGGACATCCTGAACCTCAATGCGCCCCTCAACCTGCAGTTCCGCCTGCACCAGGGAAAAACCTTCCTGCTGGAAATCAACCCCCGCATGTCGGGAGGCCTGCAGCTCTCCTGCCTGGCCACAGGCATCAACCTGCCCGCCATCGCACTGCAGCAGCTCTTAGGAAAAGAGATGCCCTGGAACTATCCTGACCTGAAAGAGCAGCGTGTCGCCCATATCGAAACCCCGATCTGCCTGTCATGAACACTACTTTCACTCATGTTTTCCAATGATTTTCTCCATCCATATCATATTGTACCAGCGACCAAACTTATGGCCACATTTATGGAAGGTGCCAACCTTTGTGAATCCCATATGGGCATGGAATTTCTCGCTGTTCCTCGTAAGATATTCATCCTCTTCCAATGGGTCTCCTATGCAGGCATATAGATTTTTTATTCCCATACCGGCAAGTTTTTCCTCGATTGCCTCGTAGAGTTTCCTTCCGATTCCATGCCCCTTTTCCTCCGGATTGAGGTAAATCGTCAATTCCGCAGACCAATCATACGCAGCTCGTCCCACAA
>JAFSWY010000061.1 GCA_017444295.1 Selenomonadaceae bacterium
CTCTTTCCACATGACATAACAACAACGTACTGATTATAACGTATTGTTCAAATTTTGCCAAGGGCAAAATCTTCCATTGCCAACAGATACTTCTTCCGATGCACGCCCCCCGCGTATCCCGTGAGGCCCCCATCACTCCCCACCACCCTGTGGCATGGAATGATCAGCGAGATGGGATTGTGTCCCACCGCACCGCCCACCGCACGGGCAGACGTAGGGGAACCTCCTTTTTCCGAAAGCCTTGCGGCGATTTCCCCATAGGTCATCCTCTCCCCATAGGGAATCCTGCGCAGGATGCCCCAGACCGCCCTGCGGAATGCCGATCCCCTCGGGGAAAGCCTTGGCGTGAAGTCCGGCACCCTTCCGCTGAAATAGAGATCCAGCCACCGAACCGTATCATCAAATATCATGAGGCTTTTTTCCTCATATGCCCCCGAAAGCGCCTCCAAAAAGTATTTCTGCCCGTCAAACCACAGCCCGATCAACGATTCCCCGTCACCGGCCATCGTAATCCCGCCAAGCGGCGATGCATAGTGATATGTGTACTCCATGACTTTCACGACAATCCTTTCCATCGCTCATTCCTTCGACCCAATGTTCCTCTGCCGGAAAACATGCGGTGTGCATCCCCGATACGTGCGAAACGCCTTGCTGAAATGGCTGGGATTGGAGAAACCGCAGGCAAGCCCGATGGAAAGGATGGGCTCCGCGGTATCCAGCAGCATTTCCTCCGCCACCTGCAGCCGATAGTTCTGGATGTAGCGCATCGGGGACATCTGAAAGACCGCCCGGAAACAGCGCTGCGCCTCCCTGTCGCTGATTCCCGCATGGGATGCCATCTCCGAAACGACGATGGTCTCGGAAAAATGGGCATGGATGTAATCCAGCATTGCCTTGATGCGCTCCATCTGTGGCGTTGCCTGACGGGGACTGCGAAATGCCGTCTGATGCTCGCAAGCGAGCAGGAGCAAGGCCTTTTCCATATGATACCGGACATCATACTCAAATCCCACGGCCTCCTCCTGTGCCGCAGAGTAGGCCGCACGAATCCGCCCAAGGACTTCCCTGTCCCTCCCGTCAGAACGGTAAAGGAACTGCCCCGGAAACTCATGGTCGGAAATGAGGGGCTGCACATACTTTTGGTAGTAGACGGTTCCCGTCCCGCCGGTAATCAGTCTCGTGTCAAACACGAGATAGCAGAGGCGGCAGTCCTCGCTGCCCTCGATCCGAAAGCGATGCAGCACCCTGGTATTGCAAAAGAAGCCGTCCCCCTCTCCCAGATGCGCACGCTGCGTCCCATATTCCGCCACAGCGCCCCCATGGGACACATACATGAGCTCCAGCTCCTTGTGCCAGTGCCACGGGCATCCTTCGATGCCGCCTCTCTTCCAGTCTGTGAAATAGGCGCTGCATGGAAAAAGCGGGCTCTCGTGCAGCTGCTCCTTCTCCTTGTCCGCCGTGATGCGCATGGCCGTCATTCTTTGGATCATGCTTCTTCCCCCATTCTGTCGCATACAGAACATTTTTTGTCGTTCCTGCAGTAGAAGATTTCCCCTTGTTCTATTATACTACAAGCATGGAGAAACAAAAAAGAAAAACCTTCGGATATGATACTTGTCCGAATGATAGGATTTTTGAAAGGGGACTGTGATGATGGAAACTTCACTCAGAAAAACAACGAACCGTATGGGATACCTGCATCATGCAATGGCGCTCGACATGCAGCCTTACAGCTTCATCGAGCATGTCTCCCGCCCGAACCCGGAAATCTCCGATGCGAACTGCATGAGCATCCAGGAGCTCAGGATCGGGACATTCACAGCGATGATAGGGCTTTTCGCGCTTGGTCTTTGCTTGTAACATCTTTTCATCATAAACCAGAGACGGGTACGCTTTCGAGGCGTGCCCGTCTCTTTTTGCCCTTGGCAAAACTTGAACAATTGCGTTATAATAAGAACCATCATTTTTAAGGAGGCGGTATCATGCTCCCTTACATCACGGCAATCCTTGCCATTGCCACGATCATCCTGTTGGCGCTCCTTTACCGGCATCTGCCCAACCGCAGGATTTTCTGGTACTTTTGCTTCACGCTGGCCTTTACGGGCTTCGTTGCCTACGTCTTTGTCCATTCCTCGCACCCGGAGCCGCCGATGATGAGCGCAGAAGAAAAATACGAGATGCAGCAGCAGCAGCACACCTTCATGATCTGGTACGCAGACTACCAGAAGGACATCGACCAGCTGGACCACAACTGGCAGCTCTACCACTCCATTCTGGAGGCCTTCAAGGAAGATGCCATCAGCATCCAGACCGCCTATGTGCGCCTCAAGCAATTGGAGGACGAGTCCCGCCAGCTTCGGGACCGTCTCGCGCAGAAGAACCCGCCGCTGGCCCTCAACGATACCTGCTACGACCTGCTCATCGAGGTCATGCAGAAAACCCGTACATATGCAGAGGCCCAATACCGCACCATTGCCCTCTCCCGGGCCGCCTGCGACCCCGTCCATCTTCGGAGCGACGATCAAAAGGAACAAAGCCGCTCCCTGCAGGACATCATGATACGGGAATCCCCCACAGGACTTTTCACCGCCAGTGAAATCTCCGCCATCCGAAACTACCTGACCATTCCGGAAGAAGACCAGTGA
>JAFSWY010000062.1 GCA_017444295.1 Selenomonadaceae bacterium
ACAGGGTGCACAGTGCGCTCATGTGGATGGTGGGGGGGCTTTCTGCCCGAAGCTGGCCCCATGTTGCCATCATCTATCCTTATACGATTGTGGGATTCCTTCTGGCACTCCTGGGGGCGAGGCACTTAAACATCCTGCAGCTTGGCGATGAGATGGCGAAAGGGCTGGGCCTCCGGGTGGAACTTACGCGGCTTCTCATGACGGCGGTGGCGGCCCTTCTGGCAGCCAGCGCTGTGTCCGTGGCAGGGTTGCTGGGGTTTGTGGGATTGATTGTGCCCCATGCGGCGAGGCTCATGATCGGCTCGGACTATCGCTTCCTCCTGCCTGCCTCTGCGCTTCTCGGCATGGCGGTGGTGATCTTCAGCGATACCTTTGCCCGCACTGCCTTTGCGCCCACGGAGCTTCCCGTGGGCATCATCATGGCGGTGCTGGGGGCACCGTTTTTCCTCTTCCTCTTGAGAAGGGAGCTGTAGGGCATGCTTCTGGAAACGAGAAATCTCACAGTGACGATAGAGGGCAAGACCATATTGAAGGACCTTTCCATCCGCTTTGCGGAGGGGAAGCGCACGGCCATCATAGGGCCCAACGGGGCAGGGAAGTCCACCCTGCTTCGCGCATTGGCGGCATTGAATCCCGACTACCGGGGAGAAATCCTGCTGGACGGTGAGGATATCCGGAAAATGGGAAGAAAGAAGCTTTCCCAAAGGCTTGCCATCCTCCCCCAGAGTGTGCAGGCTCCGCCGGATACCACGGTGGAATGCCTTGTGGACTACGGCAGGTTTCCTTACCGAAGCTGGTTTCGCGGAAGCAATGCCAGGGAGGACAGGGAGGCCGTGGAGTGGGCGCTTTCCGTGACGAAATTGGAGGATTTTCGTCACAGGCAGGTCGTGTCCCTTTCCGGCGGCGAGAGGCAGCGCGCCTGGATTGCCATGGCACTTGCCCAGCAGCCGGAGGTCCTCCTGCTGGATGAGCCCACCACCTATCTCGACATCGCCCACCAGCTGGAGGTCATGCAGATTGTCCGCCAGCTTTACGAGAAATACGGCATGACGGTTATCATGGTGCTCCACGATATCAATCATGCCCTGCAGTATGCGGATGAGATAGCCATTGTCAAGGATCATGGGATTTTCTCACAGGGCCCTCCCAAGGAAATCATCACCGTGGACACCCTGGCAAAGGTATTCGGGGTAAAGGCCGACATTTTCATCAACAGCGAAGGTGCGGCAATCCTTTCCCCCATTTCCATCGTGCAGAAGGGTTAGGAACTGTCAACTTATAACCTGAACATCTTGCTGGTCTAAATCCGCATGGATCTGCGTCTTTGTCAGTCGGCATAGCCCGCTATGCCTCCTTCCTCATCCTTGCCCATGCGAATTTATCCTCAGCAATCTTGTTCAGTTTATTTCGTGCCAGTTCCTTAGCAAAGCAAATCCCCCATCAGCCAATTGCGGTTGATGGGGGATGTTTTTTGGTACAATCTTATTGGAGCAGGGAGAGGACATTGCTGGAATTTTGGTTTGCCTGTGCCAGCATGGACTGGGCCGACTGCATGAGGACGTTGTTCCTTGTGTATTCCGTCATTTCTTTTGCCATGTCCGCATCGCGGATGGTGGACTCGGAGAACTGCGTGTTCTCGTTGGCGGTGACAAGGTTGGCGGAAGTATATTCCAGTCGGCTCAGGATGGCGCCGATGGTGGTCTGCTGGTCCAACGCCTTGCGGACCGCCGTGTCCAATACATGGATGGCAACCGTTGCCTTGTCCCGCGTCGCAAGGCTGAGATTTTCGCCGTTGGCCTCCCGAAGCCCGAGGGACTGTGCGCGCATATCCGCAAACCCTATCTTGATGGCCTGGTTCGCCTTTGTGCCGACCTGGAAGGTAATGTCGTTCATCATCCGATCCATGGTAGAGCCCTGCTTTGCCAGATAGCGCAGGAGAATGTAGCCGCCGCCATAGGGATCTGTGCCATTGCCGGTATACTGCGTGCTGTTTGTGACACTGTAGTCCGTCAGCAAATTCTCCATGGTGCTGTAGCTGCCGCTCTGGGTCAGGCGCTTGATGGTATTGATCCGCTCATCGTCAATGCCGTGCACAAGCTCTGCCATGCCTTCCTTGATGTACAGTGGCAGATTGCTGAAGTTGTTGACGTTGGCGGCCATGACCGCATGGGTGAACTCATGGGCCAGCGTTCGGTCGAGATAGCCTGCGCCCGCAGAGGTGGTTGCCCCGTTCACATCGTTGGCAAGGATGTTGTCATAGTAGTCCATGTTCACGATGAGGGTCAGGGCATTTGTGACACCGCCGACGGAACTGCTTCCCACCGCTGCCAAGGTGCTGCTGGACAATGCCGGGTTGCTGGCCCCTCGGGTGCTGCTGTGGAACTGCAGGTCGATGCTCTTGACGGAGGTTCCCGACTCCTCGAAGTTCATGCCGAAGGAGTCCTGTATGAGTTTCAGGCAACTGCTCATCCATTCGCTGTTGAGCCCCTTGACAATCATCTGCTCTTCCGCCGTCAGGGAGGCAAGCGGTGTGGTCTGGTTGGCATTCACCCAGTTGATGGTCAAACCCTGAATGGTTGTGGAATTGCTTGTGGGCAATCCCCAGCTGGAGGTGGGACCCCATTCCGGCACCACGCTTTCCGCCGTCTTTTCCAGGAACCATCCCGCATCCATGCCGGTGATTGCGCCGGTATCGTCATTGGTAAGGTCGATATCGCAGAACTCTTTCAGGAAGGTCAGCCCTCCGTCTGTTCCCGGGCCGACATTGGCGCTGTAGTCATTGAGGAAACTGCTGACCAAATCGTCCATGGTATGGAACACATTGCCGCTGGCGGCCCGCACTGCCTCATCCAAGGCATCCTGTCCCGAGAGGCTTGTCTCGTCCAGGGAATGCATGAAGGTCTTGATGGAGGCCTGGGGACTGACCGGTTGCGAGAAGTCGTAGACGAGATAGCGCCCGTTGAAGGTAATCATGGCATTGTCATCAATCTGGTCGATGTACTGGTCCAGCTCCTTCTGGATGATGGCGCGGTCCTCGTCGGTGTTGGTGTCGTTTGCGGCATCCAGGGCCTTTTCCTTGAGCGTCCGCAGGATCTCCACCGTGGAGCCAACCGCCCCCTCTGCGACACGCACCATGCTCTGTGCATTCTGGGTGTTCCTGTCGTCCTGGCCAAGCCCGCGGATCTGCACCCGCATGCGCTCGGAAATCGAGTACCCCGAGGCATCGTCGTCCGCGCCGTTGATCTTCATGCCGGAAGATAGGATTTTGAGGCTCTTGGAGAGGGCCTGGGAATTGTTGTTCAATGTATTCAGCGAATGAGTCGCCGCCTCGTTGTTCTTGATTACCATTGCCATGATGTTTCCCCTCCTTGGGAAGCAGGTTATTCTCAGCTATATCAATATATCGTCATTTTTGGGTAAAAACTTAAGAGCATGTATGTTCTTTTTAGAATGGCTTCGATTGTTGACGGTAAGCCATTCTTTGTGCTAAAATTCAGATAAGGATGATGAAAGCCAATGCAAAGTGAAAGATAAAGAGGTGACAGTCATGATGTCCATCACATTTGACATCGATGCTCTGGATGCAAAACTGATACAGCAACAGGCGGCATCAAACAATATGGATGTGTCTGATTTCGCAAGAGAAGCAACCATGAAGGCTGCAAGGAATGCCGCATATCTTGCAAAGATTGACAGGGGCATCAAGCAAATGCATGAGGGAACCGGCAAAATCTTTACGGATGAAGAATTGAGGAAGCTGATATATGGCGACAATATTTGAGGATGATGCGCTCTCAGACCTTATGTATTGGGTACGGGAAGATCGGAAAACCGCTGCTAAAATCCACAAATTGATACAGGATATCCAGAGAAATGGCCTTTCAACAGGAGAGGGAAAGCCGGAGCGCTTGAAATATGTATCTGCATGGAGCCGGCGCATAGATAAAGAAAACCGGCTCGTTTACGATGTAAAAGACGGGAAGCTTCATATTCTTTCCTGCAAAGGTCATTACGAAGATTGAAATAAATTACCTCATCAGCCACTTGGTTGTGACTGATGGGGTATATTTTTGGACAATTTTACTGGAGCAAAGACAGAACGCTGCTTGCGTTTTGGTTCGCCTGTGCCAGCATGGACTGGGAGGCCTGGGCGAGGACGTTGCTTCTCGTGTACTCAGTCATTTCCTTCGCCATGTCGGCATCGCGGATGGTAGACTCAGAAGCTTGGGTGTTTTCGTTGGCGGTGACGAGATTTTCCTCGGTGAATTCTAGGCGAGCACGATAGGCACCGGAACGGGTGACTTCGTTCAAGGCATATTCTATTGCTGCATCGCAAGCTCCAATAGCGGCATTGGCATTATCCCGATTCGTTACTGTGACAGTATCCAGTAGCATAGCACTGCTTCGCATGTCATTGAAATTGAGTTTCAAGGCTTGGTTTGCTTTTGGACCGGTGTGGATAGTGAGTGGCCGACTTTCTCTGAAATCAGGATTGTCGCCGATAAGATGGTCATAGACGATAAGGGATAACCAGTCATCGTCTTTAGTAAACACAATGTCATCTCCAATTTTGGAAATATTCAATCCATGGTGCGTGTCAATGCTTACAACGTCAGCATCTTGGATGGCATTTGACGGCACACTGCGCAAACTTTTTATTCCCAGATACATTACCTCGGTCAATTCATCAAGGGAAGTAACGCCTTGGATGCCAATGGAATAGGTCATATTTTGATGATTGATTGTATCTGCTACGGCAGGATTGTTCGTGCCATTCAATGTTGTCTCCGAAGATGTGGCATCAAATCTGAAATTGATAAACTGGTCGCACCC
>JAFSWY010000063.1 GCA_017444295.1 Selenomonadaceae bacterium
AAAAAGGAATACCGTTACGGCATCCTCAAGACACAGGCCGTGGAACGCACGGGAACGGTTTTCACCGTGGGCAGCGCCAACACAGCCCTGCGCTACATCGAGACCGTCAGCAACCCCAACGGGGGGCAGACCAGTTTCCTCCAGGCACTCAAGAACCACTTCCATGCAGGCACGGTAGAGGAGCTCCAAAGCGCCATGCAGGGGTATACCTTTGCCGCAGATGTCAACGGGGAGGATTTCATACGAACCATATCCAGCATTGACGGGCCAAATGACCGCATCTATTTCTTCTGCGATGTCGTCACCGGCGAGAAGCTCCATCTCCTCAAGAGGATTTCCCTGGAAAAGACACTCACCCATGATATCCAGGCCTACCAGCAAGGCAAGAGCGCCCCCATCGGCGGCATCCTCAACGACTGCATCCTGCGCCGGCTGGGCTACCCCGGCGAAACCATGCACATCGACCAGTTCCGGAATCTTCCCGTGGCCGGTTTTTCCAGCTTCGGAGAGGTCAGCGGCCTGCACATGAACGAGACCCTGACTGCCATCTTCTTCCACCATGTGCCATCGGGCACTTTATTTAACGATGAGTACGTCGACAATTTCGCCTTGTCCTACGCGAACTGCCAGGTTTTCTTCTACAACCGCGTCATCGAGCGCCAAAAGCAGACGGAGGCCCTCAAGGACAATCTCATCCGGATGTTCCAGGACTATCAGGCAAAGATGCCCGGTATCGTGGATGCCATCACCCATATCTCCGATGACGTGGAGATCATCCAGAGCTCCATCCAGCAGCTTGCCGACGGCATTGACGAGCAGGGCGGCCTTTTTACCCAGCTCATGCAGCGCAGCAATGACATCACGCCGAAGCTTGATCTCCTAAGCCAGAACACGCAGAAGATCAAGGACGTCATGAAGATGATCAACGAGATCGCCGACCAGACCAACCTTCTCGCCCTGAATGCCGCCATCGAGGCTGCGCGCGCAGGCGAGGCGGGACGGGGATTCTCCGTGGTGGCCCAGGAAGTGCGCAAACTCTCGGAAAACACCCAGCAAAGCCTCCAGACCTCGGATGAGGCCATCAATGTGCTGCTCCATGACGTGAAGGAAATCGATGACATCCTCGCAGAGAACCAAACTTTCGAGGGACGCATCAGCGAATTCGATGCAAATTTCAATGCACAGATGAAAGAGCTTCACAAGAATCTGGACGAAGGCATCCGCCACATCCAAAGCTCCACCCGGTCCATCCGCGATCTGGAAAGCATCAACGAGGCCACCCGTCTCCAGATGGACCAGCTCACCACCACCATCCACAATATCGAAATGGGAATCTAAACGAACAGTTCCCGCATGCCGCAAGCCAAAGAAACCTCATTGTGTACGTTTATCGAGGCAAGGAGGTGCGTTTATGGAAAAGGGCATCACCATCTATCCGGGGCTGGACAACACCCCCGAAGAAAACCTGCATCTGCTGGAACAGGCGGCAAAGTGCGGCATCCACCGCGTCTTTCTCGCTCTCATGCTGCCCTATGCAAACCTGCTGCGGGCAAAGCAGGAGATGAGGAGGCTGCTTTCCTTTGCCAGAAAACTCCATATGGACATCATCGCCGCATTGACACCGGATATCATGTATGCCTTCCATATCAGCCATCTGCGTCTGGAAGCATTTCGTCTCATGGGCATCCATACCCTCTACCTCAAGAATTTCCTGCCCGAGGACCTGGCGGAACTCAGCCGCAATCCCTATGGCATCCACATCCAGTTCAGTGCCTCCCGCATGACCATGAACGATCTCCGCGTCCTTTTGCACGAGCGCCCCAACCTGCGCCAGCTGGAAGCCCTCCACAATGGCTATGACAGAGAGGGCACCGGCATGTCCGAGGAAAATCTCATCCGCCGCACGGTCATGCTCCATCGCTCCGGCATCCGCGTCAGCGCCTTTGTTCCGAGTTCCCGGCGGCGCTCCCCCTTCCGGGCAGGCAGCCCGTCGCTGGAGATGCACCGCCATATGCCCGCCGATCTCGCCTGCCGCCACTATGTCGCCATCGGCATGGACTCCATTTTCTTTGCGGACTCCATGCCCTCTGCGGAGGAACTTCATGCGCTCGGAGACCTCTCCCCCGGGGAGATCGGATTGCGCGTCCGGCTCATCACGCAGGATGCCCTGCAGCGGCAATTGCTCCGGCACAGCTTCACCGCCCACATCGACGAGGCCAGGGATGCCGTGCGTGCCATCGAGGGAACAGGCATCATTGCCGAAACCGGCAGGAACATCCTTCCGGAAAATACCGTGGAGCGCCATGCGGGCGACATCACCATCGACAACGAGACCTGCACGGGCTTCATGGGAGAGGTGCAGATCATGAAACGCTCCTCCCCCGCCAGCAGCCGCACCAATGTTGCGGCCCGCATCCGCGAGGAAGAAGCGTTCCTCATCAACTATGTCATCCCCGGAAAGAAATTCCGTTTCCTATTCAGTTGAATCAATGTCCGGCAAGAACCAGCAAAAAGAAGAGAACCAATCCGATGCCCGTCCCCACGATGGAACCGTTCATACGGATCCATAGGAGGTCGGGCTCT
>JAFSWY010000064.1 GCA_017444295.1 Selenomonadaceae bacterium
GCCGGAGCCGTGGCATTTCAACCAGTGCCTGCTCCTTTCCCTGAGGGAGCGGGCTGATCTTCCTGCTCTCCAAAAAGCCTTGGATGCTTTGACGTTCCAGCACGATCTCCTGCGGGCTGTCTGGCGGGCGCATCCTGCGCGTCGGCGGGCGGGCGCAAGCGTCGCGTAACGCTCCTGCGCCCGCACTAGTGCATCCTGCGCGTCGGTCGGCGCAAAACAGTCGCATCACGCTCCTGCGCCGACACTAGCGCATCCTTGCGCGTCGGAGGAACATCTCTTTGTACGGGACGTCGGGGTAACCCTTGCCCTTGAGGAATACCAAGCAGACTCGGAAGAAAAAATCACCGAAATATGCAAGGATATCCAGTCTCATATCCACATGGAGGAGACTCTGGTTCGTGTCGCCCTGATCCATGGCCGGGAGAAAGACCATCTCTTTATCGCAGCCCATCATCTGGTGGTGGACGGCGTATCCTGGAGGATTCTCGCAGGGGATCTGGAAAGGGCCTATGGGGCTGCCCTGTCCGGAGCTGCCATCCGTCTTCCAGAAAAGACCCATACCTATCGGGACTATGCAGAGGCGCTTCGGAGATACCGGAATAGCTACGCCCTCCGGCAGGAGATTCCCTATTGGGAAGCGACAGAAGAGAAAATGAAGGGGCTTCCCCTGTCCAGGGCAAAGGATTACAGCCGCAGCTTTGGAACAATCGTCGTTACCATGGAGCGGGAGGCCACAGCAAAGTTCCTGAAGGGAGATTTTGCCAAAATCCACGGGGAGATCAACGATGCCCTTCTGGCCGCCGTGGGGCGGAGCTTCGCCAAGGTGCAGGGTGTCACGGCAGTGTCCTTCCAGATGGAGGGCCATGGCCGGGAGAACTTGGGGGAGACTTTGCTGACAGATCGTACCGTGGGTTGGTTCACCTCCGTCTATCCGGTGGTAGTGGATGGCCTGACGGGGGACTTGCTCCATGACCTTCTGGCCGTCAAGGAAGCCTTGCACCGCGTGCCCAATAAGGGCGTTGGCTACAATGTCTTGCGCTTTATCGAGGGCGAGAAAAAAGTGGAGTTCACTTCCGACTTTGCGGCGCAAATCGGCTTCAACTACCTTGGAGATATGAGCGTGGAAGAAAGGGAAGGGGATTCCCATTTCACCGGAAGCCGGATCGATACGGGGGAAAGCTTCAGCCGGAAGAACGTCTTCGGTCCGGATCTTTCCATCAACTGCCTGGTCATGAATGGCTCCTTCCGACTGGATCTTTCCTATGCGCAAAGCCTCTGGGACAGCGAGAAAGCCCGGCAGTTTGCCCGGGGGATTCTGGCAGAGATGGAGGACATCGCCTCCTTCCTGAAGGAATACGATGGTTCCCGGCTTACGGCCACAGACCTTGGCGAAAATGAGTGGAGCGAGGTGGAATTCGAGGCCGTTCTTGCCAGGTTTGCCGAGCGCGGGGAGCGGATCGAGAGAATCTATCCCTTGCTGCCGATGCAGGAGGGCATGCTCCTGAAGCATGTGACCGAGCCGGAGTCCTGGGCGTATCGGCTGGTGAGCATTTTCGAGATGGACTGGGTGCCGGAGGAGAGCCAGCTGCGGCGTGCGCTGGATCGTCTGGGGAAAAAGCACGAAGTACTGCGCACTGCCATTCTCCACGAGAATGTGAGCGTGCCGCGGCAGGCCATCGTTGACCGTCCGCTGGGGCTTGCCATGAGGGACTTGAGCGGGGAAGCCGATCCGGAAGCGGCGGTGAAGCGGCTCAGGGAGGAAATCCTTTCTGGTGGATTCGACATGGAAAAAAAGCCGCTCTTCAGCCTGACCTGCGCAAAGAAAGATGGGGAAAGCTGCTATGTTGTCCTTGCCGTACACCATATCATCGTGGACGGATGGTGCATCAGTCTTTACTTGGGGGATCTGGTACAGTACCTGAGAGAAGAAAAGCAGGGGAGGCTCACGGAAGACCGGCCGGCTCCCCTGGCCGGAGTCTATGAACGTGCGGTCAGGGAAATCCTGCAGCAGGATAAAGAACAGGGTCTGGCGTATTGGCGCGGGCTTCTGGGGGGCTATGAAACCAAGGCAGAAATTTCTTCCTACGGGGAAGTGCCGGAGGAGGAGCGTGCCGCAGAGGACGAATGTTCCATATCCTTGGATGAGGATACCACCGAGAGGCTGGTCGACCTCTGCCGGAAGGCGGGCGCAACGCCGGGCAACGGGGTGGAACTCCTGTGGGGTCTGGTTCTTTCCGTGTGCAGCCGCGCAGAGGACGTGGTATTTGCGAAAGTGGTTTCCGGCCGCGATCATACGGAGACGGATGTCAATGATCTGGTGGGGCTCCTGATCAATTCGGTGCCCGTCCGTCTGAAACTGGAAAAGACGACAACGGCGCAGGAAGCCCTCGCCGCTCTGCAGGAACAGACGGCAGAGAGCAATCGCTACGATTACTGTCCTTTGACATCCATCCAGCAGCAGACCGAGCTGGGCGTCAACCTTTTCCAGACGGTACTGGGCTTCGAGAATTACAACAGCGGGAATGAAGATATCCGGGAAGAGGATTTCCTCAGACCGCTGGTCATGCGCGAGGAGCATTTTGACGAGATCAATCCCTCGGCTTATATTCAGGACGGGCAGATGCATCTCCGTATCTCCTTCCAGCCTTCTAAGTATCGTGAGAAGGAGATCCGCAGGGTGCTGGACCTGTTCAAGACGCTGGCGGAAGGAATCGTCCGGCATCCGGAGAGGCCCCTTTCCGCCTTGGCGCGGCTGAATCTCGAGGAAAGGGAAGAAATGCTGCGCATTTCCCGGGGCGAAAAACTGGCATATAACCAAAAGGAAACCTGGCTGGATTTGTTCCTGCACCATGCGAAGAATACGCCCGAGAAGACTGCGGTCGTGGACAGCAGGGGTGCTTTCACCTATGGGGATTTGGATCGTGCTTCCGACAGCATCGCGATTTATCTTTTGAAAAATGGTGTAGTTGCGGGAGACTTTGTTGCGCTCAAAATGGGCCGGGTAAAGGAATTCTTTGCCGCCGTGATTGCCGTGCATAAGGTGGGGGCGGCCTATGTGCCCGTTGACCCGGAATACCCGGAGGAGCGCATCCGTTACATGCTGGAGGACTCGGAGGCGAAGGCCGTTCTGACGGCGGAAACAGTGGCGGAGACCCTGGCGAAATATCCGGAAGCGGAGAGCGTCAACCGCGCCGCGCCGGAAGGCCGCGCCTATATGATCTACACCTCCGGCTCCACCGGGAGGCCCAAGGGCGTAGTGCAGAGCCACCGCTCTTTGCGTGCGCTTGTGGCGTGGATGCTTGACAAATTCGATATTGCGGAGGAAAGCGTTCACGCAGAGCACCCGAGCTTCTCCTTTGATGCCTCCTTGATGGATCTGTTCTGCCCATTGTCGGCGGGAGGAACGCTCCATATCTTCTCCGAGGCATTGAACCGCGACATGGCGGAAATGAAGGAGTATATGGTCGGACATCACATCAGCATGGCCACTTTTTCCACGCAAATCGGCATGGCCATGGTCAACCAGTACCCGGAGCTGCCCCTTCGCTATCTGATGATGGGCGGCGAGAAGATGCTGCCCTGCAAAAGGACAAATATCCGGCTCATCAACGGATACGGGCCGACGGAATTTACCGTATGCTCTTCCTATCATTTGGTGGATCAGGAAAGGGATGCAGACATCCCCATCGGACGCCCCGTGCCGAATACCTATTCCTTTATCTGCGATACTTATGGGCATCTTCTGCCCCAAGGGATGGCGGGAGAACTGTGCCTGGCGGGCAGCCAGATCGCGGAAGGCTACTGGAAGCAGCCGGAACTTACGGAAAAGAGCTTTGTGGCATGTTCCTTCCTGCCGGGGCAGAAGATGTATCGCACGGGAGATTTGGCCCGTTACAATGAAGCCGGGGAATTGGAGTACCTGGGACGCATCGACAATCAAGTGAAACTCCGAGGCTTCCGCATCGAGATGGGAGAGATCGAAACCAGA
>JAFSWY010000065.1 GCA_017444295.1 Selenomonadaceae bacterium
GTTGCACTGAAATACGATATGGAACGGGATACGGCTCCCCGTGTCGTCGCAAAGGGGCGGGGGCATGTTGCGGAGAATATCATGGCCGTTGCCCAGAAGAACACGATTCCCGTCTATCAGAACAAGACCTTGGTCAATATGCTCATGGCATTGGAGCTTGACCGTGAGATCCCGCCGGAGCTTTATCGTGCCATTGCCGAAGTCATGGCCTATGTTTATCGGATTGACAAGAAAGCGGAAAAGAAAAAGCCGCAGATCCGCTTATGATGATATCTTGAGGAGGCTGCCCGTCAAGGGCAGTTTTTCTTTAGGGTGTGTGATTCTCAAAGCAAGGAGGGTTTGGCATGCAGAACGTGAGAGAGCGCTCGGAAGAATTGGAATATGAGATATTGTCGCCTTATGCGTCGAAGAGCCGGGAGGCAAAAAGGCGGATTCCCATGGAGGAATGCGATTTTCGGACGAAGTTCCAGCGCGACAGGGATCGCATCCTTCACTCGAAGTCCTTTCGCCGATTGAAGCACAAGACGCAGGTGTACATCGTGGCGGGGGACCACTACAGGACTCGCATGACCCATAGCCTGGAGGTGGCGCAGATTTCCCGCACCATTGCACGGGGGCTGCGCTTGAACGAGGACTTGACGGAAGCGATTGCCCTGGGGCATGATGTGGGACATACTCCCTTTGGCCATGCAGGGGAGGCAGCCATGGAGCAGCTCATTGGGCATTTCTGCCACAATGAGCAGAGCCTGCGGATCGTGGAATACCTGGAACGGGAAGGGCAGGGACTGAACCTTACCTACGAGACAAAGGACGGCATCGTGAACCATACGGGGCCGAACAAGCCGAAGACACTGGAGGGGCGCATTGTGCGTACGGCGGACAGGATTGCCTATCTCTGCCATGATTACGATGACAGCCTGCGGGCCGGCTTCCTGGTGCCCGAGGACCTGCCGGAGCGGGTGCGAAGGGAGTTTGGCACGGATACTTCCCATATGATCACGAGCATGGTATCGGATATGATCATGACGTCCATGGGACAGGATGATATCCTGATGTCGGAGGAGGTGCGCGAGACCATGGATGCCTTCCGCGAGTTCATGTTCCGGCGCGTCTACCACTCAGAGGCGCTGGCCCATGAACGCCGCCAGGCGGTCTTTGTCATGAGGGAGCTGCATGGGTATTTCATGGAGAATTTCCAGGAGCTTCCCAAGGAATTCGTCGAACGGGAGGCAAGATGGGGCAGGGAGCAGACCGTGACGGATTATGTGGCGGGATTGACGGACAGTTATGCTGTCCAGGTCTTCCATCAGATTTTCATGCCGCCGGTGGGGCGCTTTGTTGTGAAATAAGGAACTTGCAGGAAATGAGTCAAAATTTGTCAAAGGAAAAGGAATTTTGCCTTTTATAGGGAATATATATACTGAAAGATAAAGCCGCGGCAAAAAATTTTTGAAAAGATTTTTTTGGAAGGAAGGAAATCAGCGAATCATAGCGAATTATGGAAAATGTCTATCCTGACAATATGGGAACCTTTGAAGGAGAGCAATGAGGGAGAATGGTATGCGGAACGAGGATATGGATGAGTTTGTGGAGCGCGTGCGTTCACAGTCGGATATCCTGGCCGTTGTTTCCGCCTACGTTCCGATGAAGAAGAAGGGGAACCGGTATTGGGGGTGCTGCCCCTTTCATCAGGAAAAGACACCATCCTTTTCTGTGGTTCCGGACAAGGGATTCTTTTATTGCTTTGGCTGCCATGTGGGGGGGAATGTCTTCAAGTTCCTTTCCCTCATGGAAAATGTCTCCTATTTTGAGGCCATCAAGCTTCAGGCGGAGAAACTGCATATCCCCCTGCCGGAGCGCCAGAAGACACCACAGGAAATCCAGCGGGACAGGAAACTGTCGGAGCTTAGGAAGGTCAATGAGATGGCGAGGGACTTCTTCCATAACTGTCTTACGATGACACGGTATGGGGAGGCGGGCAAGGCATATCTTGCAGGGCGCGGCATCCCGGATGGGACCATTGACGAGTTCAAGCTGGGCTTTGCCCCCGATGCCTGGGACAAATTGGCAACGGCTTTCTTGCGGCGGGGCGTGGACAAGGAGCTTCTGCTGGAGGCAGGGCTTGTGTCCCTGGGCAAGGATTCCTCCAGGGTGTATGACAGGTTCCGCAACCGCGTCATCATTCCCATTGCCGATGAGCGGGGAAGGGTCGTAGGGTTTGGCGGGCGCGTCCTCGACGATGGCACGCCGAAGTACCTGAATACCCAGGAAACCCTGCTGTTCAACAAGCGAAGGCTCCTGTTCGGCCTGGACAGGGCCCATCGCGCCATACAGCAGATGGGGTATGCCATTGTGGTGGAAGGCTATATGGATGTGATTTCCGTTTTTGGCGCTGGTGCCAGAAATGTGGTGGCGTCTCTTGGGACAGCTTTTACGGTAGAGCATTGCAGGAAACTCCTGCGCTATGCGCCACGCATTTATTTCTGCTATGACAGCGACGAGGCGGGACAGGCTGCCACCATGCGGGCCCTGTCCATTGTCAGGGAGACGGGGGCAGAGGTCCATGTCATTGTCGTTCCCGATGGGAAAGACCCGGATGAATACATCCGGAAGCACGGGGCAAAGGAGTTTGAGGCACTCGTAAAGAACGCGATGCCCCTGGTGGAGTATCGGCTGCAATATGTCCTTGGGCATACTGCCTATGATACCCTGGAGGGAAAGGTGCGGGCCCTGCATGAGATGCTTCCCGTGCTCAGTGGGATCAGGGATGCGGCGGAGCTTGCGGAGTACCGGAAGAAGATCGCAAGGGTCCTGATGCTGGATGAGGGCATTGTGGCCAGTGAGATCGGGCATTATGCCGGCAGCCGGGACCCGGGGCCGCAGGTGCAGACGCGAGGCCGTCCGGCAGCAACGCCACAGGACAATGCCCTGCGGCGGGCGGGACGCATCGTGATACGGACGGCATGGCAGGATGTGTCTGTTTTGGCACATGTTCGCGCCATGCTGCCCTTGGACAGCATTCATGATGAAGCCCAGCGGGAAATCATGGAGTTCCTGTTTTCCTGTCAGGAGCAGGGGAAACCCCTGGATGATATTGCTGCAACGGAATCCCTCAGCGAGGCGGCTGCGACGGAATTATCGCGGGCAATGGTGGAGACTTTGGGCGGACGCGAGGAGGCAGAGGCCTACCATGATTCCATTCATGTGCTTCGCAAGGCGTACCTCAACACACTCTACATGCAGCACAGCCGCAAGGCGGAGGAATACCTTCGGTCAGGGAATCCCGGCTATCGGGAGGAACTGGCTGAAGTGCAGAAGATAAAAGAAGAAATGGATGGATTGCAGATTGGCTAGATTATCTGATAGGTATGTTATGGTGATGTTCAAGAAGAGGAGGCAGAGGAATGGCTGAGGCGAAAAAGAAGAGCGCCGCATCCGGCAAGAATCGCAGCTCGGAATTCATAGAAGCCCTCCTGAGCAAAGGCAGCAA
>JAFSWY010000003.1 GCA_017444295.1 Selenomonadaceae bacterium
CTGGTCACGTCTTCCTACGATCTGCCTGGAGGCGTTCAGGGACCGGCACAACTTTTTGCGTCGGGGCATCCGGGAACGGGTGGCAGATGTGCGGCCCATGACCGTTGCGGAGAATCTTCGTATGCTCCGGTTGGAGCATCTTATGGATCGGCTGCCGAAGTATTCGTTGACCCCGGAACTGCGGGTTTCCGACAAGCAGAACATAGGCCGGTTGGAGAAGATGGTGATCGACTCCTGGGATGATGTGCTGGGTGTCTATGAGAAGCAGGAAAGAGCCGCAAAAGCGTATCTTATGGCTTGTCTCGGCGCACACAAAAAGGTTGCCGTGGTGGATACCGGGTGGTATGGCAGCGGTCCCCTTTCCATTCGGTGGCTGATGGAGGAGCGATGGAAACTGGATGTGAAGGTGGATTGCCTCCTTGCGGGCAGCAATGCGAGCCCTACGGTGACGCTTCCTGTCATTATGCGCGGGCGGATTCATGCCTATCTGTTCGATTGGAGCAGGAACAGGGAACATGCGGCCTTCCATGCAAGGAGAAATCCGGGATGCAACAACACGTTCTTTGAGCTTTTCACTCAAGCGCCCCACCCTACGCTGGAAGCATTTTCCTGGGAGAATGGGCGCACGGCCTTCCAGTTCGGGTTTGCCGGTGTGGAGAACTATGGAACGGTGCGGGAGATACACAGGGGGGTGTTGGATTTCGCGCGATGTTATCTGGCGGCAGCGCAGACCGCGCCCTATCTTCTGTGGATTGGGGGTTGGGATGCCTATCTGCCTTTTCGGTTTATCGCATCGTTCCCGGAGTATTTTCAGAGATTCTTTGGGAGCTATAAACTCAAAGGAACGGTTGGGGAAAATGCGGAGGCAGAGGATCTGGAAATGTTGGAAGGCCTGATGGAGAGGTGCAAGGTGAGTGTTCCGGGAATGGAAAGGGTGGCGCTGATGGAGTCGCAGGAGACATTGACGCAGGGCATTGAGGATGAGGAAACGGCAAGCAGGGATGAACTGGTGATGGAACTGCGGGCATTGAGGGGTATCCTGACGGCAACGGAGAAGCGACTGGAGCGCAGCCTGAAGCGGCAGGCGGAACTGGAAAAGAGGCTGGCAGAGCAGGGCGCGCAGTAGCTTGTGGACGAGGAGGACAGATGTATGGAACTTCGGGAAGGATTCCTGGAGGAAGAGATGATAGCGGGCTACCGGGTGGATTGGGAGGTCAAGCGGATTTGGGCCGTCAATATGGAGCTTTTGGCAGCGTTCCAGGAGATCTGCAATGCCCATGGAATCAAATTTTTCATCGGTTTTGGGACGCTTCTGGGAGCTGTTCGTTACCAAGGGTTTGTTCCTTGGGATGATGATACGGATATCCTGATGCCCCGGAAGGATTTCGAACGGCTGGGATCGTTGGCCGGGGAAATACCGTCTCCCTATGTTCTCCTGTCATCCGAGATTGAGCCGACCTTCTGGCATCGGGGCATGATGAAATTCTGTCATGACGGGACAAGCTGCATCGTTTGGAATGATCGTTTGAAATCCTTTTGCCAGGGCATTGCACTTGAAATCCTTCCCATGGATGCTGTGCCGGAGGATGAGGAACTGCGGATGGAGCAGTTTCGGAAGAATGCTGTCCTTCAAAAGCTTCTCTGGATGCGCC
>JAFSWY010000066.1 GCA_017444295.1 Selenomonadaceae bacterium
AATGTTGCCGGAGGGCATACGAACATCGTGCCGACCCTCATCGAGCTCATTGCCCCCGAAGGCTATGAGTACCATTCCATCGCCGCGCCCATGACCGAGGGGACAAGGGCAGGGTTCAACCGGGATTTCTGGCTGGCGGAGGGCGTTATGGGGGACATGGCAGGAAAGCGCATCGAGTTCCTTCCCGGCGTGGAGTCCGCAGATGCGGCCCATGCCAGGGCGGAAGTGGATGCGGTGCTGCCCATGATGCGCACCCTGTCCTGGTGGTTGATAAAAAACGGCACGAAACTTCCGTAAGGAGCTTTCCTATGTACAAGAACATCCTCGTGATCAATCTCATGCACATCGGCGACCTCATGCTTGTCACACCGGTGCTCCGCACCCTGCGGGCAAACTATCCCGATGCGAAGATTTCCCTGCTGGCGGACAAGAAACTGGCGGATCTTGTTTACTTCAACAAGCATATCGATGAATGTCTTCTCCTCGACAAAAAGGGGAAAGACAATAACATCAAAAACTTTATAAAGTTCCTATTCAAGGTGAGGGAAAAGCATTACGATCTCGTCATCAACCTGCACCGCAATGAAAGGGCCTCTGCCCTTGCGGCATTCAGCGGGGCAAGGCGCATCGTCGGGTACAGCAAGCCCGGCTTTTCCCTCCTGTTCCACAAGGTGATGCAAAACCCTTCGGTTGCCCATCATGTGGGGACGGGGCCATTCTCCCTCTTTCCGCCCTATCGCTATGTCCCCGGATGGAAGCATCAGGTGCATGCTCACCTGGATGTGCTTCGGGAAACCCTGGGGATCGGGAAGATGGACGACGGCGGCCTTGAGATGTGGTTGCCGGAGGCGGCGGAACGCAGCGCGGAGAAGCTCTGGCGGGAGAGCTTTGCGCCGGGGCAGAGGGTCATTGCCTTCAACATCGGGGCCAGCTGGGCGACAAAACGATGGCCGGACAGCTCTTTTGCCGCCTGTGCCGACCGGTTCATCGAAAGAGGATATGCGATTGCTTTTTTCGGCGGCTCCATGGACCTTGGGATGGTGCGGGAGTGCATTTCCAGGATGGAATACCGTCCGGCACCATCGAAAGAGAGCCTTGTAAAGGTATTTACGGGAAAGGTGACTCTTGGGGAACTCGCCGCCATGCTGAAACGGTGCAGCCTGTTCCTGACAACGGACTCCGGCCCCATGCATGTCGGCGTGGCCATGAATATTCCCATTGTCACCATGTTCGGGGCATCGCCTGTGCCGGGCTTTTATCCCTATGATGCCAAGGATGTCCTGCTCAAATCGCCGGAGCCCTGCCATCCCTGCGGTATCCATGAATGCCCGCGGCAGGGAGAGGAAAACATGGCCTGCATGAAGCGCATTCCGGTGGAGACCGTCATGAAATACGCTTGGGAATTGCTGGAAGAATACGGCGGAAAACCTGCGGGGGAATTGCCGCCCCATGATGGACAATATGAATGCCGTGTTGTAGAATTGTAGTAAATGGCAGCAGCAAGAAAAGGAGAGTGACCTGGCGGGATGGACAGGCAGGAATTATGCGAGTTCGTCGCGGAGAAGACGGGGAAATGCAAGATCCTCGTGATTGGCGATGTCATGCTGGACAAGTATTTTTATGGGGAGGTCAGGAGGATTTCTCCCGAGGCGCCCGTTCCCATCACCCATGTGACCGGAGAGAAGGAGACCCTGGGCGGGGCGGCGAACGTTGCCCACAACCTGGCCCTTTTGGGATGCCAGACGGCAATTTCCGGTTTTGTGGGAAACGATTACCACTGCCAGAGCCTCATGGAGAAGTTCATTTCCTGCGGCATCGACATCCGGGGCCTTGTGCCGACAGAGTCGCCTACCACCACGAAGATCCGCGTCATCGGGGAGCATCAGCAGATGCTGCGGCTGGATTTTGAGGATACGAATCCCGTGGAAGGGCATTATGCAGACCGCATGAAGAACTATGTGTCCCAGAAGCTCAGCGAAAGCATGGATGCAGTGGTCATCTCCGATTATGGCAAGGGAGCCTGCACGGAGGACACCTGCCAGGCCATCATAAAGATCTGCCATGACCATGGCGTTCCCGTTGTGGTGGATCCCAAGGGCAGCAATTGGACGAAGTATTCCCATGCGGACTATATCACCCCGAATGTAAAGGAACTCAATGAGGTCCTTCTCGATCCCATCAAGAACGAGGATTTTGCGGTGGAGCGTGCGTCCCGATATGTCATGAGGAAATTCAAGATCAAGAATGTGGTTGCCACCCGTTCTTCCAAGGGCCTTTCCCTGGTGACGGGCGACCAGGCCACTCATATTCCTACCCGGGCCCAGGAGGTTTTCGACGTTTCAGGTGCGGGGGATACGGTCATTGCCGTGTTTGCCATGGCCCTTGCCGGAGGATTGAAGCCGGTGGATGCTGCCTATATGGCAAATCTCGCTGCAAGTGTTGTCGTGGCGAAACTGGGCACTTACGCCGTGAGCAGGGCAGAACTTTTGAGGGTAGTTCAGGAGGTGGAGGATATATGATCATCGTAACGGGCGGTGCCGGTTTTATCGGCAGCAATCTCGTGAAGGAGCTGAACCGTCGTGGGCGCAGGGACATCCTCGTGGTGGACGACCTCAAGGACGGCAGCAACTACAAGAACCTTCGCGGGCTCAGGTACATCGACTATCAGCACAAGGACGATTTTCTCCAGTCCATCGAGAACGATGATTTCGACGGCACGGACATCGATGCGGTCTTCCATGAGGGGGCCTGCTCCGATACCATGGAATACGATGTGAACTACATGATGCGGGTGAACTACGAGTATTCCAAGAGCCTGCTCCACTTCTGCCTGCAGCATCGCATTCCCTTCCTGTACGCCTCCTCTGCGTCCACTTATGGCGGAGGAAAGAACGGTTTCCGCGAAGGGGATGCATGCGAGGATGCGCTCAATCCCTATGCCTTCTCAAAGCTGGCCTTTGACCGGTATGTGCGGCAGGTCATGCCCGAGGCCCACAGCCAGATTGTCGGCCTGAAGTATTTCAACGTCTATGGCCCTCAGGAGCACCACAAGGGCAAGATGGCTTCCATTGTCTACCAGCTTTACAACCAGGTGAAGGAAACGGGAAAGGCCCGCCTCTTTGAGGGAACGGATGGCTATGCCGATGGTGAGCAGCGGCGCGATTTCATCTATGTCAAGGATGTGGTGGCGGTCAATCTCTGGTTCTGGGAGAACAAGGGGGAGAGCGGCATCTACAATTGCGGCACGGGTCATGCCCATACCTACAACGAGGTGGCAAAGGCCGTCATCTCCGCCTTGGGGAAAGGCGGGATCGAGTACAGGGAGTTCCCGGAGGTCCTTCGTGGCAAGTACCAGAACTTCACGGAATCGGATCCTGCGCATCTTCTGGAGGCAGGCTATGACCGGGGATTCCATGAGCTGGAGGATGCCGTGAAGGAATACTGCGAGTTTCTGGACAACGGGGGCTACTTCACCTATGACGACTGAGGGGAAAAAGGCCGTCTTCTTCGACAGGGATGGGACGCTCAATGTGGATACGGACTACCTCTACAAGATCGAAGAGTTTCGATGGGAAGAGGATGCGGTGGAGGCCATTCGCTATTGCAACGACAAGGGCTGGCTCGTCATCGTCGTGACCAACCAGAGCGGCGTTGCCCGTGGATATTACACCGAGGCGGATGTAGAGCGGCTTCATGCCTGGATGAACGAGGATCTGCAAAAGCATGGGGCACATATCGATGCCTTCTATTACTGTCCCCACCATCCCAAGGG
>JAFSWY010000067.1 GCA_017444295.1 Selenomonadaceae bacterium
CTCTTGGAGCCATCGCTGACAAAAATTTCGTCGCTCCCGATATCGATGCCGTTTTTCTTGTAATTATTTTCGATGATGGCCTGGATGAGGAAATCATAACCCTGTTCCGGGCCGTAACCCCGGAAGGTATCGGCATGTGCCATTTCATCCACGGCACTGTGGAGGGCATCGATGACAGCGGGCGCCAAGGGTTGGGTGACATCACCGATGCCCAGACGGATGATATCGGCATCGGGGTGGTCGGCCTTGTAGGCGCTGATGCGGCGTGCAATCTCTGCGAAAAGGTAGCTGCCGGGAAGTTTCAGATAATTGTTGTTAATATATGCCATAAGGCATGCCTCCTATATCGTATTGGAATATAATCCTATTGTAACATATCTCTATCGTTATGGGTAGTCGTGTGACAAAAATCACATTTTTGTTTCCGGATAGAAGGAAACAGGAAAGGGCTGTCGAATAAGAAAACAAGAGAGGATTTCGTTTTTTATGATAACGGAAAGGGAGTGATTTTGTGGAAATGCTGTTGGGATTTGTTGTGCTGCTGGCCTGTCTGGTCGTTGGTGTCCGGCATGGAGGCATTGGCCTGGCGGTCATCAGTGGCATCGGTCTCATTATCTTTACGTTCGTCTTTGGCTATAAGCCGGGGAAACCGCCCATCGATGTCATGCTCATCATCATGGCGGTGGTCACCTGTGCGGGGTTTCTCCAGACTTCCGGCGGCCTTACGGTCATGCTGAAATATGCGGAGAAGTTCCTGCGGAGCAATCCGAAGCACATCACGATTTTTGCGCCAATGACGACTTGGTTCCTGACTATCCTTTGCGGCACGGGCCATGCGGTCTACACGCTGTTCCCAATCATCTATGATATCGCAATCAAGCAGAACATCCGCCCAGAGCGTCCCATGGCCGTTGCCTCGGTTGCATCCCAGATGGGCATCTGCGCATCCCCAGCTTCCGTCGCGGTGGTGTCCGTCGTGGCGTTCCTGGCAGGCGCAGGAAGCGATTATTCCCTGCTCCAGGTTCTCATGGTCTCCATTCCCGCCACCGGATTGGGCGTGTTTTTTGCAGCTCTTTGGAGCTACCGCCGTGGCAAGGATCTCGATAAGGATGAGCGCTTCCAGGAATTCATCAGGGATCCGGAAAACAAGGCGTATGTCTATGGCGATACGGAAAGCCTGCTTGACAAGGAACTGCCGAAAGAATACTATCGCGCGATGTATATCTTTTTTGCGGGCATCATCGTCATAGCGATTCTCGGCAACGCCTCATCCATCCATAATCTGACAGGCGTGCAGCTGCTGCCGCAATTCCCGAATGACAAGGGTGTCCTGAAGGCAATCTCCATGGTACAGGTCATCCAGATGGTCATGCTCTTTGTGGCTGCCATGATCCTGATGTCCTGCAGGGTCAAGGCAAAGGACGTGGGCAACAGCCAGGTGTTCCGCTCCGGCGTCGTGGCTCTCGTGTCCGTCTATGGTGTGGCCTGGATGGCAGATACCTTCTTTGGCGCCCATATGGCATTCCTCAAGGAGTTCCTGGGCAATGCGGTCCAGACTTATCCCTGGGCTTATGCAGTGCTTGCCTTTCTCACGTCAAAGCTCGTGAACTCCCAGGGGGCGGCGATTGCCATTGTGGTTCCGATGGCCCTCAATGTGGGCATGGATCCCGTGCTCATCCTGTCCTTCATTTCTGCCTGCTACGGTTATTTCTTCCTGCCGACCTATCCCTCGGATCTGGCCTGCATCGGGTTTGACCGTTCCGGCACGACGCGCATCGGCAAGTACATCCTGAACCACAGCTTCATGATCCCAGGCCTTATCGGCATTTCCTCCGGCTGCGTGGTTGGATATATTGTGGCACATGCCATTTTGTGAGTTTGGTTGTTTGCTGCCACACGTTCGTGGGACGTGTGGCAGTTTTGCTATGAAAAATTAGCGAATCAAGCCCGTAAGGGCGCAGATGAACTTAGTTTTCGTGTAAGGGCGTAGTGCGAAACACCGTTTCGCACGAAGTTTGCTGTGTTTTTTGTTGTAGATGATTGAAGGAGAGTGTTATGCATAAAGAATTCTTGATGGGGAACGAGGCCATTGCCCTTGGCGCCATTGCTGCGGGAGTGAAGCTTGTTGCGGGGTATCCGGGGACTCCCTCGACGGAAGTGCTGGAAACCGTGGCGAAACGGAATCCCGGGAATATCCATGTGGAGTGGTCCGTGAACGAAAAAGCCGCCATGGAAGTGGCCGCCGGTGCGGCGTACAGCGGCGCGCGGGCCATGGTCACCATGAAGCAGGTGGGGCTCAATGTGGCATCGGATCCCTTGATGAGCTTGGAATACGTTGGCGTCAAGGGCGGCATGGTGGTCATGGTGGCAGACGATCCCGGCCCGATTTCTTCCCAGACGGAACAGGATACGAGAACCTTTGCCATGTTTGCCAAGGTTCCGGTGTTCGACCCGTCTTCGGTGTCCGAAGCCTATGGGATGATACAGGAGGCCTTCGAGTTTTCCGAGAAATACGGCACGCCTGTGTTTTTCCGCTGTACGACGCGGGTGGATCACGGCTACGAGGCTATTGATGTGAAGGAGGCAGTGGAATACCGCGAGACGACGGTGGAAGGCTTCGTAAAGGATTCCTCCCGCTGGGTCATCTTTCCGCGTCTGTCCCTGAAGAACCACGGACGGATCGAGAAGAGAAACAGGGATTTGACTGCGGTGCTTTCGGAGTATCCCCGCAACGAAATCCGGAGGGAGAATGGCAGCTATGGGAGGGATTCTGCCAGAAAGGGCATTGCCTCCCATGGCATCAGCTATATGTATACACTGGATGCTCTGGACAGCGAGAACCATATGCGCCTCCTGAAGGTTGCCACGCCCTTCCCCTTCCCGGAGGAACTGGCCCTTCGCTTTCTGGATGGGCTGGATGAGGTCCTTTGCATCGAGGAACTGGATCCTGTCATTGAGCGTGCCCTGCTTCAGGTCTGCGGGAAACATCATCTGTCTGTGAAGATTCGCGGCAAGCTGACGGGGGATATTGCCTCGGCGGGGGAAAACACACTTCTGTCTGTCAGCAGGGCAATCCATTCCTTCCTCGGCCTGGAAGAAGTTCCGATGCCTGCCGCACCGGATGTGCCCCTGCCCGTGCGCCCACCGGTGCTCTGCGCGGGCTGTCCCCATCGCGCCTCCTTCTA
>JAFSWY010000068.1 GCA_017444295.1 Selenomonadaceae bacterium
CAAAGTGCGGCATCCACCGCGTCTTTCTCGCTCTCATGCTGCCCTATGCAAACCTGCTGCGGGCAAAGCAGGAGATGAGGAGGCTGCTTTCCTTTGCCAGAAAACTCCATATGGACATCATCGCCGCATTGACGCCGGATATCATGTATGCCTTCCATATCAGCCATCTGCGTCTGGAAGCATTTCGTCTCATGGGCATCCATACCCTCTACCTCAAGAATTTCCTACCCGAGGACCTGGCGGAACTCAGCCGCAATCCCTATGGCATCCACATCCAGTTCAGTGCCTCCCGCATGACCATGAACGATCTCCGCGTCCTTTTGCACGAGCGCCCCAACCTGCGCCAGCTGGAAGCCCTCCACAGTGGCTATGACAGAGAGGGCACCGGCATGTCCGAGGAAAATCTCATCCGCCGCACGGTCATGCTCCATCGCTCTGGCATCCGCGTCAGCGCCCTCCTTCCGAGTTCCCGTCGGCGCTCCCCTTTTCATGCAGGCATCCCTTCCATGGAAATGCATCGCCATATGCCTGTGGACCTTGCCTGTCGGCACTATGCTGCGATTGGCATGGACTCCATCTTCTTTGCGGATTCCATGCCCTCTGCGGAGGAACTTCATGCTCTGGGAGATCTTTCCTCCAATGAGATTGGCCTGCGCGCCCAATTCATCATCCAGGATGCCCTGCAACAGCAACTGCTCCGGCACAGTTTCACCGCCCACATCGATGAGGCTCGCGATGCTGTCCGGGCCATGGAGGGAACCGACATCATTGCCAAGACAGGCAAGCGCATCCTTCCGGAAAACACCGTGGAGCGACATGTGGGGGATATCACCATCGACAACGAGACCTGCACGGGCTTCATGGGAGAGGTGCAGATCATGAAACGCTCCTCCCCCGCCAGCAGCCGCACCAATGTTGCGGCCCGCATCCGCGAGGAAGAAGCGTTTCTCATCAACTATGTCATCCCCGGAAAGAAATTCCGTTTCCTATTCAGTTAGGGGGTGTTGAAAAACTCCACCTGCACGATACAACGGCCATTTTTCCGCCTGACTGCGTCAGCGAAACCTTGACGTAGCTCTGCTACGACTGCGGTTTCACTTCCTTGTCATACGAAAAACTGTCTCGCTGTATTGCACAGTTTACGTTTTTCAACACCCCCCTAATTCAATGCCCGACAAGAACCAGCAAAAAGAAGAGAACCAATCCGATGCCCGTCCCCACGATGGAACCGTTCATACGGATCCATAGGAGGTCGGGCTCTACTTTGTCATAGACCAGATGGTTGAGCTGCTCATCCGTGAGCCGCCTGAGCACGTCCCGCACGATGTCCCCCACCATGTTCTGGGCATGCAGGGCACTCCTGACGAGGATGTCATAGAGGAAATGCTCCACCACATAGCGCAGATGCTCGTCCGTATGCACCATTTCCAGGCAGCGGGCATATTCCTCGCCGAAGATATCCATGAGACGGCTGCGAAACATCGGAAGATTGCCCACGGGCGTCTCTTCCTCTGTGCCAAAGCCCTTGCAGATATTGTCCATGGTGCGGCAAATGGCCTCTGACAAGGGAAGCTCACGCAGCACTTCTTCCTTCATTCCGGCAATGAGCTCTTTAAACTCCGAATCCTGTCCAAGGATCTCCGCCTTTTCATAAAAGAGTGCCAGCATCTCCTCCTGCAAGGGGGATCCGTCTTCCGCCAAGGCATCCACAAGCTGCACGAGCTGCTTCTGCATGAGCCCTGCAGCCTCTTCCAGGTTCACGAAGTCCAGTGCCTGGGCAATCCCCGCCATCAAGAGTTCCCATGTGCTCTTTGTGCATTCCTTTTCATATTGCTCCAGGAGCCCAAGAATGGCCTTTCGTGTCTCGGGCTTCTCCAGCCATTCCCGAACATACCCTGCCGCATAATGAAGAAACTCCTTGTCCCGCCCGCTCTCACGCATCCATTTCCCAAACCGTGCGAGGTATTCCTCCGGCGAAGCTTTGCTCAATGTGCTTTGTATCTTTTTCGCAAGGAAATCCGCCTGCTCCTGCCGATCCTGCTGCAGCAGGAAATCCCGGACATAGTCCAGAAGGCGCCCCAGCATCTGGCGCTGGGTCCGGGGCTCATGGAGCCAGTCCATGAGCATGGGAAGAAGGTGCAGCTTCTCAATGTGATGAATGATTTTCCTGCGGGAAAAGAACTCCTTCTGCACCATGGTCACCGATGCCTTGATGAACGCCTCCCGCCTGCGAGGCAAGATCGCCGTATGATAAGGGAAGCCCAAGGGCTTCCTGAAAAGTGCCGTCACCGCAAACCAGTCGGCAATGCCGCCCACCAGGGCCGCCTCTGCACAGAACAGGAAGCCCTTCGCAAAGATATTCTCCGGATACTGCAAACGCAGGCAAAGGGAAAAGAGAAATACGGCGGCAGCGCAAAGCAGCGTCTTGTCCGCCTTGTTCCAGTCACGCCATATCACATGCCCCACATCCTTTCCGCAGCGCAGACAATGATGTAAAGCCCCATTCCCACGAGGGAGCCCACAATGGAGCCATTGATCCGGATCATCTGGAGGTCGTCCGCCACCCTGGACTCCACAAACTCCGTGAGATCATCATCGGAAAACTCGTCCAGGCGTTCCCGTATGAGCTTTGGAATGAGATCGTGATGCTTGACCAGCTCTTCCTCAATGAACCCTTTCACCATGGAATCAAACCGCGTCTGCCAGTCCTTCCTCCGGGAGAACTCCTCGATCTTCCCCTCCACGAAACGATGAAGCGGTTCCAGCCAAAAGGGGCTTTCTCCCTTGATATTCGCTTCCATCCATCCGGCCAGCCAGCCGCTGATATCCACCTTCATGAGATACTGGTTCTTCCAGCGGCAAAGCGCCTCCAGAACAGAACCATCCTGCCCAAAGGAGCGGAACATGGTCTCCATGCCCGCCTTCCACGCGCCATAGGACTCTGTCCCTCCCTGCTGCATCTCTTCCAAATGATGGGACAGTTTCTCATTGATGATGCCCAAAATCCTCTCATCGGTAAGATCCAGCAGCTCCAGCACAAAGACGCGCCCTGCGGAATCCTTTTCGTATTCCCGGCGCAGTACCTTGATATTGTCCAGAAGCACCTGCTGCATGGCAGGCGCAAACAGTACCTGGCGGCTGATGCCCAGAAGGGAGCGCAGCATGGGACTGCTATACCGTTCCTCCGCGAGAAGCTGGAAAA
>JAFSWY010000069.1 GCA_017444295.1 Selenomonadaceae bacterium
CTACTATTTTATACTCCAAGGAGGCATTTCATGGCTGAACTGATTCCAATTCTTGACTCCATCGATTCCATCATCTGGGGTCCTCCTCTGATTGCCCTGCTTGTGGGAACAGGCATCTTCCTTACCATACGCCTGGGACTCTTGCAGGTCATTCATCTTCCCAAGGCCCTCGGCCTCATTTTCCGTGCGGAAAATCGCGGCAGGGGGGATGTTTCCAGCTTCAAGGCTCTCTGCGTGGCACTTTCCGCCACGGTGGGCACGGGAAATATCGTCGGCGTTGCCACAGCCGTCAAGGTCGGCGGCCCGGGGGCCCTCTTCTGGATGTGGATGGCTGCATTCTTCGGCATGGCAACGAAATATGCAGAGGGGCTCCTTGCCATCAAGTACCGTTCCCTGGATGAGAACGGGGAGATTGCAGGCGGGCCGATGTACTACATCCGAAATGGCATGGGAGAGAAATACAAGCCCCTCGCCACCTTCTTCGCCATTGCCTGCATCCTTGTCGCTTACCTCGGCATTGGCACCTTTCCACAGGTCAATGCCATCGTGGACAGCATAGAGCTCTCCTTCGGCGTGCCGAAAATCGCATCGGATGCCGTGCTCACCCTGCTCGTGGCAGCCGTCACCCTTGGCGGGCTGCAGAGCATCGCCCAGGTCGCATCGCGCATCGTTCCCTTCATGGCAGTCCTTTACACCATCATCAGCCTGGTCCTGATCTTCATGCACATTTCCGAGGTTCCGGCAGCCATCGGCATGATCCTGGAAAGCGCATTTACCGGCCATGCGGCAGTCGGCGGCTTTACCGGCGCCACCATCATGATGGCCATGCAGAACGGCATCGCCCGCGGTGTCTTCTCCAACGAGTCCGGCCTTGGCTCTGCCCCCATTGCGGCGGCAGCGGCAAAGACGAAATGGCCGGCAGAGCAGGGATTGATTTCCATGACCGGCACCTTCATCGATACCATCATCATCTGCTCCATGACAGGGCTTGCCCTGATCCTCACGGGGGTATGGTCCGGCGACACGGCGGGCGCTGCCATGACCTCGGCGGCATTCTCCAGTGCCTTCGGAACGGCCGGGGCCATGCTCCTGTCCGTCTCTCTTACGCTCTTCGCCTTTACCACCATCCTTGGATGGAACTATTACGGCGAGCGCGCCTGCATCTATCTCCTCGGCACAAAGAGGGTTCTCTCCTACCGGGTCATCTTCATCCTGCTGATTGCCTCCGGTGCCTTCCTGAAACTGGAAGCCATCTGGATTCTCGCAGACATTGTCAATGGGCTCATGGCAATACCAAACCTCATTGCCCTCATCGCCCTCTCAGGCATCGTCGTGGCGGAAACCAGGCTGTATCTGGATCATCGCTCGAAAACCGGCAAATAAGAACATTCCCTTCCCCTCCTTTCAGGAGGGGATTTTTTTACTTTGCGTATGGAAAAATCATCCTCGTTTCAAAAAAGTATTGCTTTTTTCAGGAAATTTCTTCAAAATAGATAGAAAAGGCTGTTGTCAGATGAAAGGAAGTGCTTTCTCTTGCCCCATACAGAGACGAAAAATATATTGATGTCATTGGTCATCATCCTGCTCATCCTCATCTTTGCCTTGATTTTCCGATACGATGTCAATCAGCCCCGTCAGGAGCCGAGCAAGGTCGGGTTCATCCTGATGGGCGGAATCCACGAGGCCGGATGGAATGCTTCCCAATACGAGGCCATCCAGCAGGCCTGCCGCCAAATGGAAGTGGAGCTTCTGGTGAAGGAATACGTCCGGGAAAATACCGGGGAATGCATACAGGCCATACGGGAACTGGCAAATGAGCATGTCGGCATGATTTTCTTGTCCAGCTACGCCTACCCGGCAGAGGCCAGGGATATCATGAAGGAGTATCCCCGCATTTCCTTTGTCACGAATTCCGCCGAGCACCATGCCAAGAACATGACCTCCTTTTTTGTCCGCATGTACCAGGTGCGTTACCTGGCAGGGGCAATCGCTGGAATGAGGACAAAGTCGGGAATCATCGGGTATGTGGCAGCCATGCCGAATCCCGCAGTCCAACGAAACATCAACGCATTCGCTCTGGGTGTGCAGCGTGTGAATCCTCAGGCAAAGGTGCTCGTGGCCTGGACGGGAAGATGGCAGGATGAGCCGAAGGAGGCCGAAAATACAAGAAAGCTTGTGGCAGCCGGAGCAGATGTCCTGACCTATCACCAGGACGGGAAAACCGTAGCTGACACGGCAAGGGAACTGGGCGTGGATTTCATCGGAGACCACGAGAGGATCGACGATGACTCCCCCCACAACCTGACCTCCACGGTCTGCCGCTGGGAAATCTACTATACAACCATTCTCCGGAACTACCTGAAGGGAGAACTTAATTCCGTGAACAACCATTGGCTGGGCATTGACCAGCGAACCGTCTATCTCAGCCAATACGGGGATGCCGTTACCAAAGATATCCAGGAGCAGACGGACCGGCTGAAACAGGAGCTCCTGGATGGGTATCCCATCTTCACAGGTGAAATATATGACAACCAGGGAAACCTTCGCTGTGCGGAGGACGAAACCATCAAAGATGATGCCTTGCTGAAACACATCAACTGGCTTGTGAAGGGAGTGGAAACCCTTGAGTGAGAGGCCCGCAGAAAAGGAACAAACGCAGCCCGGAACCATGGGAGTCAGCACAAAGGTTTTTCTGGAAATCCTGGTGCTTGCCCTTGCGCTCGTCCTCATCGGCTTTCTCATGCAAAACAAGATGGACGAGCTCCTGAATGACACCGTGGAGCAGTCCGTTGCCCGCCAGGCCGCAGACTTTTCCGTATTGGCCGAGGAACGGTTCCAAAAAGAACTGGCGGAACTCCGCTATGCGGCCCGCTATCTGGAGTCCCATCTGGAGGAAGCAAGGGATGTGGTCTCAAACTTTGAGGATGCGCGGCAAGCCGGGATCACCTACGGCCTGTTCAGCAAGAACCATGGGGCAATTGTCGGAAAATCCCTGAGCCAAAGGGATTTCCCCCAGCTTGTCCATGCCTTTTCCGGACAGAGCATCGTGGACTACTGCCATGGGATGGGGTTGCTGTTTGCTGTGCCGGTCTCGCATGGGGACAATGTGCGCTACGTCCTCTACCGCCTATACAGCGAAGATATCCTCACGGAAACCTTTGGCCTGGAGGAATACAACGCCGAAAGCCGCATCCTGATCCGCGAGAGGACCGGGCAGGTCATCGTCCCCTATGCAAACTACAGCGAAAGGGATCGCATCTTTTTCCGGGACAATACCATACAATCGGATTTCAAGCGGGTGCGGAATAAACTGGCCAACAGCAAATCTGCGGCGGTCTATTCCGAAGGCAAGCAGGGAAAGTATTTCCTCTTTGGCGCAGACCTGCCGCAGACGAACTGCTCCATGATCGGCTACGTGCCATGGGAGGCTGTGGCAGGCGGCATGTCCCGCATCCACCAGCTGGTCCTTGCCGTCGTGTCCATGCTTCTCCTCCTGGTTGCCACTGCCAGCATCTATCTCTTCCTTGTGCAGTCGAAGGTAATGGAAAGCGATGCCCTCAGGGAGGCAAAGGAGATCGCAGACCGGGCAAACCATGCAAAGAGCGATTTCCTGGCCAGCATGAGCCACGAAATCAGAACCCCGATCAATACAGTTCTCGGAATGAATGAAATGATCCTCCGTGAGTCCCATGAGAATGAAATCCGAAAGTATGCACAGATTATCGGAAGCGCAGGGCAATCCCTCCTTGCGCTCATCAATGACATCCTTGATTTTTCAAAGATCGAGTCCGGCCACATGAAACTGGTGGAGACAGCCTACCAATTGGACTCCCTGCTCTACGACATCATGAACAGCATTGAACCGAGAGCCAGGGAGAAAGGGCTTTCCTTCCAGATCCATGTATCCGAGAATCTGCCAAACAATCTCGTCGGTGATGTGGCCCGCATCCGGCAGATCATCCTCAATCTTCTCACCAATGCCGTGAAATACACGCCAAAGGGCAGCGTGACCTGTTCTCTCTCCTGCACACATACCAGGAAAGATGAGATTCTTCTTTCCATTTCCGTGACGGACACAGGCATCGGCATCCGGGAGGAAGACAAGGAGCATCTGTTCCAGGAGTTCGAGCGTCTGGACATGGTGCGAAACCAAAGCATCGAGGGAACAGGGCTGGGACTTGCCATCACCTGCAATCTCCTGCGGATGATGAAGGGCGACATCCAGGTGGAAAGTGTCTACGGAAGGGGAAGCACCTTCCGGGTCCAGCTCCCCCAGAAAATTGCATCCGGAAATGATCTCTCCCCCACCCTCAGTGTTTTCTCCCATCACAGAAAGGACCACCGGCAGGCCGGTCCGGCCTACCATGCAAGTTTTTTGGCACCGGGGGCAAAGGTGCTGTTGGTGGACGACAATGAGATGAACCTCCTCGTTGTCCAGAATCTCCTGAAGCAGACCAAGATACAGGTCACAACCTGCCAGAGCGGCCAGAAAGCCTTGGAGGAACTGGAAGCCCATGCCTTCGACATCATCCTTCTGGATCACATGATGCCCGACATGGACGGCATTGAGACACTGAAACGCGCCCGGGAAATCGCAGGAGGCAGATACAAAGACACGCCGATCATCGTCCTGACTGCCAATGCCATCTCAGGAGCCAGAGAAATGTTTCTGGCGGCCGGTTTTTCCGACTATCTCAGCAAACCGGTGACAGGGGCAGACCTGGAGCAAATGATCCAAAAGTACCTGCCGCCGGAAAAGATACAGCCAGCGGCACCTGTGCCGGAAAAAGGGCCCCCCTTGCCGGAAAAACCGCCCGAGGCGAAAGAAACCTTCTCCCCGAAGACGCAAGATGCCCACATCGACTACACCATGGGCCTCAATTACAACGGAGGGCTGAAGGACACCTATGAAACGGTGCTCTCCATGTTTCATGCCCTGAAGGACGAGAAAAAGAAAAAGATACAGGATGCCTTCGATCAAAGCGACTGGAAAAATTATACGATTTTCGTCCATGCGCTGAAATCCACCTCCCTCCTCATGGGATGCAAGGAACTCTCCGAGGGCGCAAAATCGTTGGAACTGGCAGGCAGGAAACTCCAGATTGCGGAAGCATCGGAGCAGGAGAAAAATGACAGCCTCGAATACATCCGGGCACACCATGAGGAAGTCATGGCCCTTTACGATGTCATTGCAGAGGAAGCCGGAAACGGAATACAGTAGCAAACAATCAAAAAAACAGGCACACAGCGTTTGATATGCGCCGTGTGCCTGAAATATTTTGATGAAGTTTTATGCATCCATCTGGAAATCGACGGTCTCGCCAAGCCGCTCCTTCTCCACCACTTCCTTCTGATACTCGAAGCATTCTCTGGCAATATCATTGCTGAGCCAGAGCAGGCAGATGAGATTCGGGATGGCCATGAGGCCGTTCATCGTGTCGGAGAAGTTCCATACAACCTCCAAGGTGGTCGTCGCCCCAACGAAGGTGATGAGACTGAAGATGACACGATAGCTCATGAGAACCTTGCGGTTCTTCACAAGGTACTCCAGCGCCTTCTCGCCATAATACTCCCAGCCGAGAATCGTGGAAAAGGCAAACAGGCAGAGGGCAATGGAAACAATGAGCTTCCCGTACTCACCAAATACCGTGCTGAAGGCCATGATCGTGAGCTGTGCGCCGGAGATGAGCTTGCCGGTCTCCGGGTCCGCCGTTCCCAGCATGCCGGAAGAAGCAATGACAAGCCCCGTAAGCATGCAGACAATCATCGTGTCGAAGAAGGTTCCCGTCATATTCACATAGCCCTGACGGGATGCATGGTCCGTCCTCGCCGCCGCTGCCGCAATGGGAGCAGAACCAAGGCCTGCCTCATTGGAGAATACGCCGCGGGCCACGCCCCAGCGCATGGAGGTCAGCATGGACGCCACGATGGAGCCCCCCACACCGCCGGCAACAGAGTCGAAAGAAAAGGCCATGCGGAACATTTCCATGACACCCGCAGGAATCGCCGAGAAATTCACGATGATGACAATCATGGCAGCCAGGAAATAGAATGCCGCCATAGAAGGGACAATGATGCTGGACACCTTTCCAATGCTGCGGATGCCCCGTATCAGCACGGACAGCGCAAAAAGCGTGATGAGCGCACCCGTGGCCCAGGTCGGGATCTCATAGCTGGAGAAAAGCGCCGCCGAGATGGAATTCGCCTGGGTCATGTTGCCGATGCCAAAGGAAGACAGCACGACAAAGAGGGCAAACAAGCCCGCCAGCGTGCGCCCGATGAACTTGTTGCCGATGCCCTTGCGCATGGCATACATGGGGCCGCCGGCCATCTCTCCCACGCTGTTGGTCTCACGGTACTTCACCGCCAGCACCGACTCGCCGTATTTCGTGGAGAGCCCGAAGGCTGCACTGATCCACATCCAGACGAGGGCACCGGGGCCGCCCAGCACCATCGCTGTGCTGACACCCACAATATTGCCCGTGCCCACCGTGGCGGAAAGCGCCGTCATCAGGGACTGGAAGGGGGAAATATCTCCCTCGTGCCTGTTCCTGGAATGAAGGATCATCTTGATCGCATACCACAGATTGCGCCAGGGAAGGAACTTCAGCCGTATCGTCAGGAAAACGCCTGTCCCCACCAACAGGGCCAGCATGATGGGCCCCCAGACAAAATCATTCACATCCGCCAAAAGTTTCGAAACATCCATAAAAACCACTCCTGTTATTTTCACCCATATTCAACGCAAAAACGCTCCAAGACTGCAAAGCACAGTCCGGAGCGTCCATCGTTGACGTCCATGCGTACTAGTATAATAAACAATATAGGATTTGTAAATAGGGCCACGCAAAAAAACTGCTGCATGGGACGGGAAACGCCCCATGCAGCAGAGAGATGGTATGCATCCACTATTCTTATTTCAGCTTGTAGCCGTTGTTGTACATCGCATCCTGCTCCTTGCGGGTCTTGTAGAGCTGGGTCGAGGTATCGAGCTCCACCATGTCGAGGGTCAGGAGCTGGCCTTTCTTCGCATCCTTGAGCATCTTCGCCTTCTTGTTGATGAGCCCATAGATGACATAGCCCTTCTCGTAGGTCTCCTTTGCCGTTGCAATCGAGCCATAGGTCGTGTAGCCGCCGATGCCGTCGATGGTCTCCCCTGCCTTCAGGTCCTTCTTCGCCACCGTGATGCACTCGCTCACAGGTCCGTCCATCGGGATGATGGTGGGCTCCCTGTCGATGACTGCCTTTGCAACCGTCAAAGGAGTCTCAAGGTTGCAGAGATGGTAGGGACGATAGAGGGTCCAGAGCGGGCCCGGGCCCATGCTGTGGTACTGCATCTGGTATGCGATCTCCTCGTTCTCCGTTGCAACCGTCACGAACACGCCGGGAGCAATGCCGTTGACATATTCCACAACACCATGCTTGTCAAGGATTCCCCCATCCTTCTTCAAGCGGAAAATCTCGTTGAGCTCCTTGCAGCGCTCTGCAGGAGAGGCGGAAGGACCATGGCCGCCGATCACGTCAGGAATCAGGCCCGTGGCATTCGACATTGCCGTCATCTCCACCATCGTCTTCGTGCCGTCCTTGAAGGCACAGAGCATGCGCGGGCTCATCTTGCGGCGGGTAGCCTCTTCCAGCACCGTATCAGGGTTGCAGTCATAGTCCAGCTTGTTATTCTTGCCCTTGCCCATGACCTTGACCTGCATGCCCATGGCACGGGCGAAGGAATAGAGCTCCATGACGGCACCGGGCTCGTCCCCTGCAGAGCCCGTGTAGATGACACCGTTCTCATCGCCCAGCTTCTTGAGCCAGGAACCGATGACCACGTCCGTCTCCACGTCCATCATGACCACATGCTTGTGGTTCTTCAATGCATCCGTTGCAATCTTCACGCCTACTTCGGGAACACCCGTCACGTCGATGGCGCATTCCACGAGGTTTGCCTGGGAGATGAGATCCGAGTTCTCCGTCGCAACGTACTTGCCCATCTCCATGTATTTGTTTGCCTCTTCCAGGGTGTTCGCCTTGGCGATGTCCTCATCCTTGATGCCTGCATAGTGGAAGGCATTGATGACATTCTCGAACTTGATGTCCGATACGATGGCCGGCATGATGCCCTTCATCAGGGCCATCTGCGTTACCATGCCGCGTCCCATCTGCCCCGCACCAACGATACCCGTGCGGATGATCTTTCCTTCTTCCTCGCGCTTTGCAAGCTTCGTGTCCATGTTCAACATGATTGATATTCCTCCCTAAAACTCTTTGATGATTGACTTGCATCCTTTGATTGGCTTAAGTATAGCACAGCGCAAATATGTTTTCAATATCTATTTGTTGAACAAATGTAAAAATACGATATGGGTATTTACGATATTTACATTCGTTCTGAAAACTTATTTATTCCATGGCACCGAAGGAAAAGGATTCTGCCCGGGTTCTGTAGAATCTTCTTAATATAAGGAATCATATAGACCGCAGCATTCCATTGCAAGGAGGTGCATGATGAAAACGAAGCAAAAAGTAGGCATTATGCGGGAGGCTATCATTGGCAGCATCATCGTTGCCGTGATACTGGTCATCGGCACTCTTTGGACGGGACACAGCGCCAGCGAGGATACCAGCGATGCCGTACACACTGTGAGCCTGCTGTATCTCGACGAGCTGGCAGGACGGAGGGAGCAGGTGGTGGCCTCGACCCTGTCCGGCTACATCACCGATATGGATATTGCCATCAACCTTCTGGATAAGGACGATCTCGCAAGCATCGAGAATCTGCAGGCCTATCAGAGGCGGATGAAGCAGCTCTACGGATTGGAAAAGTTCGCCTTTGTCGATTCGGAGGGCCTGATCTATACCTCCCTCGGCACCCGCACGGACATCGACCAGTACCAGTTTGACTATCACAGCCTTGCAGAGCCGGAGATCTCCCTCAAGAATACCAAAGGGGAGAGCAAGAAGATCATCATTGCCGTTCCGGTAGACCGCCTGCCCTTCGTCGGCAAGGAATTGGTGGTCTGCTTCATGGAAATCGACATGGCGCGCATGCTGAGCAACATTTCCCTGCAATCCGGCAACCAGAACACCACCTTCTGCAACATCTACACCATGGATGGCACCTCTCTCACCAATGTCGTGCTGGGAGGACTGGCCGGGGAGGACAATCTCCTGGCAGCACTGGAACAGGCAGACTTCCAGCGCGGCTCCAGCTTTGCGGCCATGAAAGAGGATTTTGCCGATCGGAAGCAGGGCACGGCTTCCTTTGTCTACAATGGCATCCGGGAGACCATGTGCTACATCCCCATCCACGGCACGAACTGGATGCTGACCTACCTCATACGGGAAAGCGTCATCAGTGAAAAGATCAGTTCCATCTCCGAGGACATCGTGGGCCGCAGCCTCACCCAATCCGTCCTGACGGCCCTGGTGCTCCTGCTCGTGTTTGGCATGATGATCCGACAGAACCGCAATGCTGCCCAATTGTCCCTGGAAAAGGAAGTCTCAGAAACGGAAAACAGGGTCAAGCAGCAAGAACTGGAAGAACAGCTTGCCCTTCAGGAAGAGCTTCTGCAGCAGGAAAAGACCAGGACGCAGCAGGACAATATGATCACTGCCCTGGCCTCCGATTACCGCAGCGTCTATTATGTCAATCTGGACAGCAACGAGGGCATTTGCTACCGCAAGGGCTGGGATGTTTGGGAATCCGAAGAAGTCGGTGAATCCTTCTCCTTTCTTGAGAAATTCCTGAGCTATGCAGACCGCTTTGTGGCAGAGGAATACCGCGAGGGCTTCCGGAACTTTGTGCAACCGGCTTCCATTCGGGAAGCATTGGCAAAAAGCCCCGTCATTTCCTATCGCTATCTCGTGAACCATGGAAAAGAAGACAGCTATGAGATGCTCAAGATGGCGCGGGCCCTAAGCGAGCAAATGGACGCCAACCATATCATCAATATCATAGGCGTCGGCTTTACGGACATTGACGACGAGATGCGCGATTCCATGGAAAAGAACCAGGCCCTGAGCGATGCCCTCAAGGCCGCCGAAGAGGCCAGCAAGGCAAAGACGGTGTTCCTTTCCAACATGAGCCATGAGATCCGCACGCCCATGAATGCCATCATCGGGCTCGACAGCCTTGCCCTCCACGAGCCGGACCTTTCCCCCTCCACAAAAGGCTATCTGGAGAAGATTGACACTTCCGCCAAGCATCTCCTGTCCCTGATCAACGACATCCTGGACATGTCCCGCATCGAGTCGGGACGCATGGTCATCCGCAACGAGGAGTTTGCCTTTTCCAAGTTCCTGGAGCAGATCAACACCATCATCGGAGGGCAGTGCGAGGAGAAGGGCCTTGTCTATGAATGCCGCCTGAACGGCCCCATTGCCGACTACTATATCGGAGACCAGGGAAAGCTGCGGCAGGCCCTCATCAACCTGCTGGGCAATGCCGTGAAATTCACGGACAAGGGCGGCAAGGTGACCTTCCTTGTGGAACGGATTGCAGGCTTTGGCGGCAAGTCTACCCTGCGCTTCACGGTGAAGGATACGGGCGTCGGCATGAGCAAGGAATTCCTGCCGAAACTCTTTGATGCCTTCAGCCAGGAAGATTCCTCGGCAGCCAACAAATACGGGAGTTCCGGGCTCGGCATGGCCATCACGAAGAACATCATCGACCGGATGAATGGCAATATCGACGTGAAGAGCGAAAAGGGAATCGGCACGGTCTTCACCGTAGTGGTGACGCTCCTGGATTCCGACAAGAAGGCGGATAATGCCGACAGCGAGGTGGAAATCCGTCCACAGGACATGACCGTCCTCGTGGTGGACGATGATCCCGTCGCATGCGAACATGCCAAGGTGGTGCTTGAGACGGCCGGCATTACCACGGAAATCGCCATGTCCGGCAAGGAAGCCCTGGAAATGGTGCGCCTGCGCCATGCAAGGCTCGACCCCTACAACCTCATTATCGTGGACTGGCACATGCCGGAAATGGACGGCGTAGAGACCACGCGGCAGCTCCGCTCCATCATCAACGATGAATCCGCCATCATCATCCTGACGGCCTACAACTGGGATGATGTGATGGAAGAAGCCGTCTCTGCCGGTGTAGACAGTTTCATCGCCAAGCCCCTCTTCTTCGGCAGTCTCCTGGAGGAATTCCGGAACACCTTGAAAAAGAAGCAGGCGCTGCTGTCTGCAGCAAAAAAACCGGTGGAGCTCAAAGGCCGCAGGATTCTCCTCGCCGAGGACATGATGGTCAATTCCGAAATCCTGAAGCAGGTCCTCGCCATGCGTGAAATCGAGTCCGACCATGCGGAAAACGGCAGGATTGCCGTGGACATGTTCGCCTCCCATCCGGAAGGCTATTACGATGCCATCCTCATGGATATGCGGATGCCGGAGATGAACGGGCTGGAGGCAACCACAGCCATCCGGGCCATGGAACGCGCCGATGCCAGGACCATCCCCATCATCGCATTGACCGCCAACGCCTTCGACGAAGACGTGCAGCGGAGCCTTCAGGCAGGCTTGAATGCCCACCTGTCCAAACCCGTGGAACCGGAACTATTGTTCAAGACCCTGGAGGGTCTCATCACAGATCCTTCCCCGAAAACGAAAAGGGAAGAAGCTCCTCAGGAGTGACAACCTTCACCGCACCTTTCATATTTGCCATGAAAATACGGGGGATGCCGAATTCCGCGATAAACTGGCGGCACATGCCGCAGGGGGCGCAGGGATCCTCCGTGTCCGCAACGATGGCAATCGCCTCAAGATCCCGCTCCCCCTCGGACACCGCCTTGCAGATGGCCGTGCGTTCCGCACAGCAGCCCACAGGATAGGAGGCATTCTCCACATTGCATCCCCCGAAGACCTTTCCGCTCCTCGTCAGCACGGCTGCCCCCACCTTGAAGTTCGAGTATGGCGCATAGGCGGATTCCCGATACTTTTTCGCAGCTTCAATCAATAATGCGTCATTCATTTTCATTTTCCCCTTTCAAGACACGTGCGCCCTTTCCAATGGGACGGGCGCACGTTGCGTTCAAAAATCTTTATTTGTTTTTCTTCACGACATCACGCATGACTTCCGCCACATGCTCCCTGGTGAAGCCAAACTTCTTGAAGAGGACCGCCGCAGGAGCCGAGGCGCCGAACCCCCTCATGTCCACCACTGCCCCATCGAGCCCCACATAGCGGCTCCAGCCGAAGCCGCCGCCGGCCTCCACAGCAACACGGGCACGGACCTTCTTCGGAAGGATGCTCTCACGGTAGGCCTCCTCCTGCTGTGCGAAGATATCCATGCAGGGCATGCTCACCACACGCACATCGATGCCTTCCCTGGCGAGATCCTCCTGTGCCTTGATGGCAAGGGAAACCTCGGAGCCCGTGGCAATGAGAATGCCGTCCATGTCCTGCTTCTTCGCGTCGGATATGACATAGGCGCCCTTGAGGGCCTCCTTGCTGGAACCTGCCAGCTGGGGAAGGTTCTGGCGGGTCAGCACCAACGCCGTCGGCGTCGTTTCGCTGGTCGCCGCAAGATACCATCCCGCCGCTGTCTCCGTGGCATCTGCCGGACGGAACACATTGACGTTCGGCGTGGCCCGCAGCATGGCAAGCTGCTCAATGGGCTCATGGGTAGGCCCGTCCTCGCCCACACCGATGCTGTCATGGGTGAGCACATAGGTCACGGGAATCTTCATGAGAGCGGCCAGACGCATCATGGGCTTGAGGTAGTCGCTGAACACAAAGAAGGTTCCGATATAGGTGCGAAGCCCTCCGTGAAGGGTGATTCCGTTGGCAATGGCCGACATGGCAAACTCGCGCACGCCAAAATGGAGATTCCTTCCCGCATAGTCCGCCTTGCTGAAATCACCGGCACCCTTCATCTCCGTCTTGTTGGAGGGAGCAAGATCCGCACTGCCTCCAACGAGCTGCGGCAGGAGATCCTTGAGACGGTTGATCATGGTCCCGGAAAGGGCCCGCGTTGCCTGGGGCTTGTCCTCGTAGGCCCAGAAGGACGCATCCCTCAGCAGGGCATCGCCATCCGGTTTTGCGTGGTACTTGTCCCAGAGCTTCTTCTCCTCCGGGAATTTTGCGCAGTAATCGGCAAAGAGCTTGTTCCACTTCTCCTCTGCCGCAGCGCCCTTCTTTGCCAGCTCCCCATAATGGGCGTAGACCTCATCGGGAATATAGAAGGTTTCCTCCGGTTTCGGCCATCCCAGGTTCTCCTTGAGGGCCTTGACATTCTCCTCCCCCAGGGGCTCCCCGTGGGCGCTTGCCTTGCCCTGCTTCGCCGGACAGCCATAGCCGATCTCCGTGCGGATGGTGATGAAGGAAGGATGCTCCTTGTCCGCCTTTGCCTCCTCGATGGCCCGGCCGATGGCCGCAAGGTCATTTCCATCCTCCACCACAAGGGTCTGGAAGCCAAAGGCCTCCATGCGCTTCTGCACATCTTCCGTAAAGGCAATGTCCGTGCTGCCCTCGATGGAAATACGGTTGCTGTCATAGAGCACGATGAGCTTGGAAAGCCCCATGGTTCCTGCCAGGGAGAAGGCCTCGGAAGAAATGCCCTCCATCATGCAGCCGTCGCCGCCCAATGCAAAGGTATAGTGGTCAACGATGGGGAACCCCGGACGATTGAACTTCGCAGCCAGATGTGCCTCCGCCATGGCCATGCCCACCGCCATGCCCATGCCTGCCCCCAATGGGCCGGTGGTGGCCTCCACGCCCTTCGTGTGCCCGTACTCCGGATGGCCCGGTGTAAGAGAGCCGTCCTGCCGGAACTGCTTCATGTCCTCCATGGACAGCCCGTAGCCAAAGAAGTGGAGCAGGGAATAAAGCAAGGTCGACCCATGTCCGCCGGAAAGGATGAAGCGGTCACGGTTCTCCCACCGGGGGTTCTTCCCGTTGTGGCTCATATGGTTCGCCCAGAGCTCATAGGCCATCGGAGCAGCTCCCAAGGGCAGCCCGGGATGGCCGGATTTCGCCTTCTGCACGGCATCCGCCGCCAAGACCCTGATTGCATTCACACAAGTCATATCCATATCCGTCAAAAAAATCTCCTCCATTCGTCTATAGCACTGCCCCCTCCCTCAGGAAGAGGCAGGGGGCACCCATCAGAAAGATTCCCTCGGAAACTTATATATCAATGAATCTCAATAGTCGCCCCTTCTTTGATATCGGCAACCAGGAGTTTTTCGTCTCCTTCCAGCATGATGCAGCCGGGACGATCCGGTTCACTCTCTCCTTTAAAGACAAGCGTGCAATGCCCCAGATCCCTCAATGTGCTCTTCGCCTCATCGCCAACCGCCGTGACGGTGAACATCTTACCAGCAATGAACATCATATCCCCCGGTGCCGGCTCGCCCAAAAGCTTTGCTTTCGTATGGAGCACAGAGATATCTGCAAGCTCGGGAGGAGCATCCTCATTGAAGATAATGATGAAATTGGAATCGGGGTCTTCCAGAAAGAACAGGGCATTCTCACCCCATCCCGTGATTGTGGAATGGTACTTCACGCTTATCCCTCCTACTTACGAATAAAGCCCGATGCTCGCCACATACGCGATGATGACAGCCGCAGGACCGGTGATGACACGGGAGTACAGCACAGCAGGAACGCCGAGTTCGATGGTCTCGGGATCTGCCTCACCAAGGCTCAGGCCGACAGGAACGAAGTCGCCGCCCACCTGTGCATCAATGGCGAAAAGTGCAGGAAGTGCATACTGGGGAGGAATATTCCCAAGGCCGATCTGCACACCGAGAAGGGTACCGACAATCTGCGCGATAACCGCACCAGGGCCAAGCACCGGAGAAAGGAAGGGCATAGCGCAGATGAAGGAAATGATAAGCATGCCGGGAAGCGTGCTTGCAAAAGGCGAAATCGTATTGGCGATGACATCGCCGATGCCCGATGCGCTGATGATGCCCAGGATCATGCTGACGAAGGCCATGAAGGGCAGGATGCTCTTGATGGTGATGTCGATGGTCTCACGGCCTGCCGCATAGAACTTGCTGACCACGCCGCCAATGGCAATGCCGAGGCGGGTGATGAAGCCCTTCTCCTTGCCGGCGTTCATCCTGGCAACCTCCTGCTTTGCCTGGGCCTTGCTCTTCGGGGCACTGGCAGCCGCAGCGGCCTGCACGTCGCTCTCGTTGGCATAGCTGAAGCAGGACTCGTCAACACCGGAAACATAGATGTCCTCCGTGATGAACTTCGCCAAGGGTCCCGTCTGTCCTACGGGAAGGACATTGATGGTGAAGATGCGCTTCTTCGGGTACACGCCGCAACGGGCCGTGCCGCCGCAATCCACAACGGCTACCAGAATCTCATCATCCGGCACTCCCGTGGAGAAGCCATCCACTGCCTCGCACTCCATCATCGCCGCAAGGGATTCCGCAATCGGATGGATGCCGCCCCCCGTGATGCTCACGACCTTGTGCTTCGCCTCTGTCGGGACCAGCGTAAGAGGACCGCCCCAACCGCCTTTTCCGGCCTTTACTGTAACGGATTTATACATAATACACTTCCTCCCTTAGCCATTCTTCCCATCGCTCTTGAGCATGTGCAGGTAAATCTTTTCCGTCACGATGCCGCGGAGCAGGATGACAACAACACCGACAAAGAAATAGCGGACCGCCAGATCCCCAAGGGGAAGCCCCAGCTGCGAAACGCCCGCCGCAATGCCCATGTAGACGAAGAGCTCGCCGCCATTGGCATGGGGGAAGAGGCCCGTCACCGGATGGACAAAGCTGACTGCCGCATCATAGAAAGCCGGCTTGTACTTCGAATCAACAAAACGCCCGAAGGTGTAGCACATGGGGTTCGCAAGGAAGATGACCGCCAGCACCGGCAATACCGTGTAGCGCGTGATCGCGTACTTCGTCGATGCCTTTGCGATACCGTTGACCCTGTCCTCACCGATGAGTTTGATGAGAGAATTGACTGCCGTCATCAGAACGACGACCAAAGGAATGATTCCCGTGACCCACCCGGTAAATGTAGCTGCACCGGCCTGGAAAAGCGACAAAAAGCCGTTCGCCAATCCCGCAATGAATTCCATGAATATTCACCATACCTTTCCTACTGAACTGTACATCAATGATTTCTTCTTTCTGCCCAATCACATGAAACCCCGCCTGCGATCATTCGCATGCACCTTCCACCCCCTCCATCGGCGGGTTCAACCGCAGCTCCAAAGCCTCCAATGCCTGGATATGCCCCTTGTGCTGCTTTCTTGTTTTCTTCGGCAGTTCCAGATACTCCTTCTTCAAGTCGTAAATCGTCCTGCCCGCAATCCCCTTGAGCTTCTCGAACTTGCTGAAGATTGTCATGCCCTGCATGATCTCCCCGTCAAGGATCTTCCCATCATTGTCGCATACAATGATGACAAGATGTCCCGGACCGAACTTCCCTCGCATGGAGCCAATGCCCAGATTGCCCAGCTTGTGCAGTCTGTGCACGGTATCCTTGTACGCCTTGACCTGCAGCCGCATGCCAATCAACTGGACGATCATCAGCAAAATCAAGATTCCGAATATTGTCCAAACGGTCATGCTCAACCTCCTTCACATGGTATCAGTATATCATAGCTTGCTTATGTTTTCAATTCTTTAAAATTGAACAAACGTAAAAGTAAATTCACGAAATATCATTTGTTCAATTCGACAAGCCGTTTTGCCGCATCGATATCCGTAATGAGGATATTGATATAGCCCCCCCGGATTGCCCCAAGAAGAGCCTCGGCTTTCTGGATGCCGCTGGCCACACCGATGCGGCGGGGGACTTTCTTCATCTGCTCCAGGGGAATCCCTGCCACACGCTCATTGAAGTTCTCAAAGGGCCCAGTGTCCCCATGAATGTCAAAATAGCGCAGGGCAATATCCCCCACAGCCCCTTTCCTGCTGAACTGGTCCAGGATATCCCGGTCAACATATCCCGTCCTGAGGATGGTGGAGACATCCGTATGAGGAATGCCGACCCCCAGAACCACCACATCGAGTTTCTTGTAGAGACGGACAACCCTCTGGATCATGTTTTCCTTCAGAATGCCCTCCAGCACTTCCTTCTGGGAGAGCACGGCAGGAAGAAAGAACTGGACGCACTCTCCCCCGAAACGGGAGGCGAATTTCTGGACAAGATAGTTGGAATGGATCTCCAGCTGGCTTTCCCCGATCCCCCCCACAAGGGGCACGAAGGTGCAGGCAATCCGCTCGTCGATGAAATAGTCCGACTGCACCACATTCAGCATCGTAATTCCCATGGATACGCCCACATAATCCCCATCATTCAGGATACGGGACAGGAACCGTAGCGCCGCCCGGCCAATATCCATCCGGGAATGCCCTGCCTCCTTCCCCTCGCGTTGCAAGGGGCTGGACTGGACAATGACGACCTCCTGCAAATGGAAGATGCGCTCCAGATCGCGTTCCATCTGCCCAAACATCTCATTGTCCGGATTCCGCAGCTCAATGCGGACGATGCCGCGCTCCCTGCCAAGGTTCAGCATGCGGGAAACCGTCGGCCGGGATATGCCAAGGCGCTGGCATATTTCCTGCTGCCCCAGCCCATCCTGGTAATACAGGCAGCAGCACTTGAAGATCAACCGTGCATCATCCACCAGTTTCCTCATGCCAAATCCCTCCCTTTTCCTTCTATCTCTTTATTCTATTGTAATTAAGAAAACTCCTTCATTTTTGCCGATACAAACAAAAATGCCGGGCTGGAAAAACCCGGCAAAGGTCAACTCTTGACCCATCCGAAGGACTCAAAGATCGGTGTGTAGCGGATACGCTCCAAAAAGGACTTGTTGGTATCCTCCGTGTGAAAGATAGGGACGCGCTCCAGCGCATAAATATTGCTCGCCTTGTCCACATTTCCATACTTGATGGTAAATGCCGCCTTGTAGCCCGCATCCTTCACAAGCTGGGCGATATGGAGATTGTAGGTGCCCGTCGGATAAGCAATGAAATCCACGGGACGCCCCATCTCATCCTCGATTTTTTTCTTGGACTCCACCAGCTCCGCCCGAAGCTGGTCATCCGTCAAATCCGTCATCGCCTTGTGGTCCACCGTATGGGACTGGATGCTTATGCCATGCTCCGCCATTTCCCGTGCCTGGTCCCATGTGAAATAGTGCTCCTTCTCCCCCAAAAAGCTCGATATCACGAAAATCGTCGCCTTGAAGTCATATTTCCGCAAAATGGGATAGGCATTTCGGTAATTGTCCTCATACCCGTCATCAAAGGTAATCAGCACAGGATTTTCCGGCAGTTCATAATTTCCCGACAGGCTCTCATAGAACTCCTCCGGCGTAATCGTATGGTAGCCGTTCTCCTTGAGATATCTCATCTGGTCATCAAAATCCCTTGGCAGCACCGAAAGAGAGATATCAAGGTCGTCGATTTTATGGTAGTTCAAGACCATGACCTTGGTCCCATTCTCACTGTCCGCAACCATTCGGGCCGTCATGCTGCGGGGACTCGCAACCAGAAACGGCACCAGTATGACTGCAGCCAGCAATATGATATGTTTGAGGTTCAGCGCTCTCTTCCAAACTGCCATAACCTGAAGCCCCCCGTACATCGCTCATCTATACAAATTCTGTTCCTTCTGCCGGAGGCGGCAAAAGAACACCCCAAAGCAGAGAATCGCCATGCCGGCGAAAAATATATGTTCTGCGGAAAAGATGTTCCCCTGCCAAAAAAACCAGCCCCAGAAAGCGCAACCAAACTGGATGACCGCCATAAGCCCCATCCCAAGCAACGCAACGCACCCGTGCGCCCAGGGAAGGCGGCGCTGTCTTTGCCAAACACCTATGATGACCACCGCCAAGAACACCAGGAATTGCAGTCCCGCCTGATAAAGCGCGGCTTTCCCAAGATATTCCGCCTCCCGGAATCCCAAGGAGAAAAATTGGAAACCGACATATTCCATCATGAAATGCCCCTCCGGCAGATTCGTGGAGAGAGCTTCCCCTGTACCCAGCAGGAAAAGGCTGCCAAGATCGCTGGCCGCTGCCGCAAGCAGGAACGCCGGCATCAGGATATCCATCCATTGCCATCCATCAAACCCGTGGATCTGGCTATAGGCAAACACGACAAAAAAACCTACGAGACCGGCACCCAAAAAAGAGAATCCGCCCTGCCAGATACAAAAAACAGAAAGCGGCGCGGTGCTGAACTCGCCCCAATGGCGGAACACATAGGCAAGACGCCCTCCGGCAAGGGAAAGCGGCAACCCCCAGAGAAGCAGCTCCTCCACGCGCCAAAACTCTTCCCCATAGGTCCGCACATTCACCCAGGCGGCCAAAATCCCCAACAGCACAGCCCCGGAAACGACCAGGCCGTAAACGTACAAGGGAACCCCGCCCAGCGTCACAGCGACGAGTCCCATCCAATCACTCCTGCTTCCATCGGATGCGGGAACGTCGCACCCCAACACATAGTATGTCCCTTATTTTAATCCTATTTCCCCGAAACGTCAATTTGTAGATTTTGCCCTTGGCAAAATTTGAACAATGCGTTATAATAATCAGCACAAGAGATATCAACCCTTTTTTTCAGGAGGTTATTATGGCAATCACCAAAGACATGGGCATTCTTGAGGTCGTACAGAAGTATCCTGATACCGTTGCGGTATTCGCCAATGCCGGCATGGGCTGCATCGGCTGTGCGGCATCCCATTTCGAGAACATCGAGCAGGGAGCCCTTGCCCACGGCATCGACGTGGATGCCCTGATTGACGGGCTCAATGACGCAATCAAGCACTAAGGAACTGTGCATCAATAATCACTTCATTCTGCTTGTCTGAATTCGTCATGACTGCGTTGTCGTTGTTCGACATAGCCCCGCTATGACTCACTCCTCCGCCTTGTCACGACGAATTCATCCGGCGCATACTGTAGCAATTATTTTCGCACAGTTCCTAAGACCCTGTACAAGCCGCCAGGAATGGCGGCTTTTTATCTTCTTTTGGCATGAACAATACCTTTGACTGGATGGTGATTCTATGGATCTCGATTTTCACTATGGCACGATCTACGTGCTCTCGCGCTGGGCAAAGTTCTGCAGCGCGAATTCCAATCTGATTGCAACAAGTTCCCAGTTCGTCGATGACAACTACGACACCAACCCCTTTTCCGATGCGGAGGAACAGGAAAACATTGCCCAGGGCATCCACGTGCGCTATTCCTGCCAGAACATCTGGGGGAATGTAACGGGCAAAGGCAACTGCGAGGTGTGGATTCCCTTCCACTTCCTACCCGGCCTGGAGGGGGACACGACAGACGAGAAACTCGTCTGCAAAAAGCACAGCCCCCTTGCAAAGATGCTGGAAGACCGCCTGCTGGAAACGACCCTGGACAATTCGGATTTCTCCTTCCGGCTGGGCATCGGCCTCCATGTATTTGCCGATACCTGGGCGCACCAGGAATTTGCGGGCAAGAACACCACTTTGAACAAGGTGCAGAATCTCATCTTCTCCAATCAGGGCTCGCTGATTGAGAAAGCCATCGGCGATCTCATTGGCTCCTCTTCCCTTCTCAGCAAGGTCGTGGACCAGCTCATGCCCCTCGGCCATGTGGCTGCGGTCCACTGTCCCGACATGCCCTATCTCTGGTGGAAGAGCGGCGGGCATTTCAAGGATGGCCGCAAGAACTGGGACGAGTTCATGGAAGCCTCGGAAGAGATTTTCCGTCTGCTCCAGTCCGTGAGCTGCGAGCCAGTGACCGGACTTTCCGATGAACAGAAGGATCTTCTCATGGACTGCTTCAAGGGAATCCAGTCCGATGACATCAACCAGCGCTACGAGGAATGGGTCAGCCGGATCCACGACAACTACTTCCACTTCGAGGATTTCAATGACGAGGACGCTGCTGTAAGCTACAGCACCTCCACCATCCTCGGCGACATGAACTTCCGCCGCCAGTTCTACGACGAGCTCAACGACCATTTCGACTGGGTGCGCGGCCAGCTCGAAGACAATGACATCTTCGTGCTCAAAAGCGAGCCAATTTATTAGATAATTTCAGCCTTCGGTCTGACGAATGAGGTTCAAGGGCACAACCGGGCGAATAGCACTATACCAGGAAAGGGGCACGGCAATTGCCGTGCCCCCTTTTGCGATGTGAAATCTCCATATCATAGACAGGAGCAGTTTGCAAAAAAGTTATCAGCCTTGCTCCAGCCACACCTTTTTCCCGCAGAAGGCGATGCCGTACTTCCAGACCTCCTTCACCCCTTGTTGGGCGAGCTCCGTGATATAGACCTTCTCCTCGATCTGGTGAAGAGCCTCTTTCGCCTTTTCCTCCATGGCCTCCTCGGACTTCGCGGACTTCAGTTCCAGAATGACTCCCGGCGCACCATCCCTCAAGGGGAAGAAGGCGATGTCGAAACGGCCATAGCCACTCTCCCGATTGGATGCTACGCGGTACTCGCCCTCCAGCATGACAGAAAGCCCCAGAATAAGACCATGATAAAAAGACTCCGGCTGGGCAGTGTCGTGATAGCTTACAAAGTCTCGCAGGATATCCGACAGGTTCTCCCGAAACCCCTCCGCATCCCCATCCGTCATGGAGCGAAGCATGTCCCGAAGGAGAGTTTCCCCCTGGCTTGGGACAATATGTCCAAGAATTTCCTTCCGATACGCCATGCGAACCTCCAGGTTCGGAATCTTGAGCCGCACCCAGTCTGCACAGTCCCCATCCTGCCAAGTCTCCACAGGCTTCAAGTATCCCGTGGTCATGAGCATCATGAAAAGAGCGTCCCGGTTCGTATGGATATCGGCATAGACGATATTCTCCAATACCGGGGATTCCACCGCCTCTCCCTGGACCAATCCCTGCAGTTCCTTGTGGCGGCGTGTATTCACACGCTTCAAAAGATCCTTCAGGATGGAATTTCCGGAAGTGTTCAGCCAATAGGGGCGGAACCTGCAACCGTTCTTGATGAAGTTGATCACCGACCAGGGATTGTAGATTTCCACCTGTCCGAACCGATAACCGTCATACCATTTTTTGAGTTCCGGCATCTTGTCCCCCACGCCGCACTCCTCCATGAGCCTCGCCGCTTCCTCCTGGGTAAATCCAAAGGCATCGGCGTAGGTGTCGGACAGGACACCGCACACATCCAGATTGTTGAGACCGGAAAAAATACTCTCCTTGGAGACTCGCGTCACACCCGTCAGAACAGCAATTCCCAGGAATGGATTCGTTTTGAGAGCAGAACCAAGGAATCCCCGCATGAAGTCGATGCCTTCCTTATAGTAACCATTCTCCCAGGCAGAAAGGATGGGAGCATCGTACTCATCCAGAAGGAGGATGGGCTTTTTCCCATGATGCTTTTCCAGCATTTTCATAAGATTTGCGAGGGAAAACTGCAATTTCTCTGCCGAACATGTTTCTCTCAAGACGCCGAAAAAATATTC
>JAFSWY010000070.1 GCA_017444295.1 Selenomonadaceae bacterium
TCTTGTTATTTATGTTCTTGCCCTTGCCTGCATTCTGGGCATTAAGATCGATCTCCTTCGGTTTAAGGATATCCTTTGTATTTACCTTGGAGCCGAGAGCCTTTGAAAGCTTGTCATACCTTGCGCATTCCTTTTCGTTGCCTATATTCTTTACAATGGCATCGTGAAGTATTGAATCCCTTATCCTGCATATATCTTCTTTGTTTACAGGTTTCTTGTTCGAGGCTTCAAGCACTCTCTTACGGAATTCGTTTTTGAAAGGAACATTGTCCACAATACCCTTTTCAAAATTCTCAAACTGCTTGGAATTTTTGTTGATCTGTGGCCCGCCGGGCTTTTGCACGAGGGTTTCCTTAAGTGCATCCCCGAGTTTCTTGTTGTCCTCCTGTATTTCCTTAAGGCTTACCTTACTTACAAACTCTGCGGGATCATGACCGATTCCGAAGCGGTTGTCCCGTTCTTCAAGAAGCTTGTCGCGGACGGAGCAAAGGAGATCCCCATCACGGACGAGCGGATGACAAGGTTCTGGCTGAAGCTGGAGGACGCGGTGGAGTTCGTGCTGAAGAATTTCCGGCGCATGCAGGGAGGGGAAATCTTCATCCCAAAGATTCCGTCCATGCGCATCATGGATCTTGCGAAGGCAGTCGCGCCGGGTCTGCCGACGAAGATGATCGGCATCCGGCCGGGGGAGAAGCTGCACGAAGTCATGTGCCCATCGGATATCTATTATGACACACTGGAATTCGAGGATCATTTCGTTATCATGCCGTCCACGGCGGCCAGGAGCATAGACTATATGACAAATGCTGCAGGGGAGCATGGAAAGCCTGTGCCGGACGGATTCGAGTACAATTCCGGCACGAATCCGCATTTCTTGACGGTGGAGGAATTGAGGGAGATGAATCCATGATTTTCTATGGAAAGCAAGATGTCAACGAGACGGACATCCGGGCTGTGGAGGAAGTCCTGCGCTCGGATTTCCTGACACAGGGGCCTGCCATCGAGAGATTTGAGCGGTGCGTAGCGGATTACTGCGGGGCGAAATATGCCGTGGCAGTCACGAATGCCACCTCTGCGCTCCATATCGCATGTCTGGCGGCAGGGCTGGGAAAGGGCGATGTCCTTTGGACAAGCCCCATCACCTTCGTTGCCTCGGCAAACTGCGCAAGGTACTGCGGCGCAGATGTGGACTTCGTGGATATCGATGACAAGACCTACAACATGAGCGTGACCGCGCTGGAAGAAAAGCTGCGGCAGGCGGAGGCGGCGGGACGGTTGCCGAAAGTCGTCGTCCCCGTGCATCTGGCGGGGCAGTCCTGCGACATGAAGCGCATCCATGAGCTGGCGACAGCATACGGCTTTATGGTGTTGGAGGATGCATCCCACGCTGTGGGGGCGGAGTATCTCGGCGGAAAGGTCGGTTCCTGCGCATTTTCGGATATGGCGGTATTCAGCTTCCATCCCGTGAAGATTATCACCACGGGGGAAGGGGGCATGGTGCTGACAAACAGCAAAGAACTGTACGAGAAACTGACGCTTTATCGCAGTCACGGCATCACCCGCGACCCTGCGTTCATGACGCAGGAAAGCGACGGCCCTTGGTATTACCAGCAAATCAATCTGGGGTTCAACTTTCGTATGACAGATATTCAAGCGGCTCTTGGCTGCAGCCAGATGCAGCGGCTGGATGAATTTGTCGCAAGGCGCAGGTATCTGGCGGCTCGTTACGATAAATTGCTCGAAAGGTTGCCACTGGTCACGCCCCATGTAATGTCTGATTCCGTTCCCTCTTGGCATATCTATATCGTGCGGGTGGACTTCTCGCGTGTAAAGAGAACGAAGCAGGAGATATTCGAGAAAATGAGGGAACGCGGCGTGACGCTGAATCTGCATTATATCCCCGTGCATACGCAGCCCTATTATGAACAACTTGGTCACAGGTCGGAGGAATGTCCGGAAGCCATGAAATATTACGAGGAAGCCATGACATTGCCGCTTTACTACGATTTGACAGACGAGGAACAAAATATGATTGTGGATAAACTGAGGGAAGTTTTGTAAGAAGGAGGCGTGGGTGTGGTGCATGATTTTAAGACGGAGCAGGAAGCATTTTGGGCAGGAGAGTTTGGGGATAAGTATATTTCTCGGAACTCGGAAAAGGAACTGTTCGCGGCAAAAATTTCCTTATGGAGCAAGATCCTCCAGAAAGGGGAAACGATAGAAAATTGCTTGGAATTCGGTCCTAACATCGGCATGAACTTGAAAGCATTGGGAATCTTGTTTCCCCACATGGATATGTATGGGGTAGAAATCAACAAGAATGCAGCGGAAGAATGCGGAAAATTGGAGCGGACCACCGTATATAATGAGTCCATTTTGGAATTCTCATCGGAAAAGAAATTCGATCTTGTATTTACCTGCGGAGTGCTGATACATATCAATCCCGATGAATTGGTGAGCGTGTACGACAAGATGTACCAGTTCAGCAGAAAGTATATTGTAATTTGTGAATATTATAATCCTTCACCGGTAGAGATTCCTTATCGGGGCAACAAAGGGAAGCTGTTCAAACGTGATTTTTCGGGAGAACTTATGGACAGGTTCCGAAATTTGAAATTGGTAGATTATGGTTTTCTCTATCACCGCGATAACCATTTTCCCATGGATGATCTGACATGGTTTTTACTGGAAAAAAGTGATGAAAGATGAGCAGAATCGCGATTATAACGGCTCGCGGGGGAAGCAAGCGGATTCCGAGGAAGAATATTAAAGATTTTTGCGGCAGACCTATCCTATCCTATAGTGTGAAGGCAGCCTTGGAAAGCAATCTCTTCGATGAAGTCATGGTATCGACGGACGATGATGAAATAGCGGAAGTTGCAAGGAAATATGGGGCAGAGGTTCCCTTTTACCGTAGTGCAGAGACATCGAATGATTATGCGACAACAGCGGATGTTTTGAAGGAGGTGCTGGAGGAATACCAGAGGCGAGGGAGATCTTTTGAATGGATGTGCTGCATCTATCCGACGGCTCCTTTCGTGACTGCGGAGAAGCTTAAAACTTCCTTTGCGCATTTTCAGAAAAGCAAAGCAGACGGGCTGATCCCGGTCGTTCGCTTTTCCTATCCGCCGCAGCGGTGTTTTGTGATAGAGGAAGGTGCCTTGGCATATAAATGGCCGGAATATATTCGGTCGCGTTCCCAGGATTTAGAGCCGTATTATCACGATGCGGGGCAATATTACTTTTGGAATGCAGAAAAGTTCATGGCCGATCAGATAAAGAAAACTGTCCCGTATCTTTTGGATGAATCAGAAGTGCAGGACATTGATAATGTGGAGGACTGGAAGTTGGCAGAGATAAAGTATCGACTCATGAAAGGCGAATGTCTGGTGTGAAACCAAAAAGCCGCCCGAAGGCGGCTGATCGATGTCGTTATCATTTTGCTGCTGTCGCGAGCTTTTCCTCCACAGCTTCCTTAATGAAACTGTTGAGGCTTTGCTCGTGGGTGATAGTATAGATGGCCGCCTGACGATGGAGGTCGCGATTCTTGAAGCGCACGTTGAGGCTTCCCTTGTAGGCGGTTTCAGGCGGCACGCCCTCATTTTTGCAAAGAGCAATGTAATCATCGACAGCACCGTGGAAGTCGGCAATCAGTTCTGCGGCGGTGGATCCCTCATAGGAAATAAGGGAGCGAATCCCTTGCACCTTTCCGAAGAAAAGTTCGTCTGGCTCCGAGAACTCGACGCTGCCAATATAGCCTTTGTATTCCATGATGTTATTCAAAGCAAACTCTCCTTGCTTCAAGTTTAGCACATGGGGGGTGGAAGAGCAACTAAAAATAGTTGTAAAAGAAAGGTGATCTACATCATGCAAGTCGTAATTCGTACAGATTCCTCCACCGTTATCGGCAGCGGACATTTGATGCGATGCCTGACCTTGGCTGGACGGCGGCAAAGGGCGGACGGAGCCGAAGTTCATTTCATCTGCCGGGATCTGCCGGGAAATCTTTCCCACTTGGTTCCGGAGGGCGGCTACCGACTGCATCTCTTGCCGAGGCATGATAAGGTAACAGGACTTTCTGGTTACGCCGCATGGCTGACGGTGCCGCAGGAGGTGGATGCGGAGGAAACGGTGGACGTGCTGGAATCCTTGGGGCAGGTGGATTGCCTCGTGGTGGACAGTTACGCTTTGGATGCCTCATGGGAGAGTCGGATGCGGCACTTCGCCAAGGAGATTTTCGTCATCGATGATTTGGCGGATCGGAAGCATGACTGCGACGTGCTTCTCGATCAGAACTTCTATCTGGACAAGGGGAAACGATATGATGGACTGGTGCCGGAGGATTGCAGAATGCTCCTTGGACCTGCCCATGCTCTTCTCAGGGAGGAGTTTTACGAGGTCGGTAGGCATCGAAGAAAGCGCAGAGGAGAGCTGAAAAATCTCTTGATTTTCTATGGCGGGAGCGATCTGACGAATGAGACCTGCAAGGCCGTCCGGGCGGTTCTGCGGCTGAGTCTGCCGGAGGTGCAGATACATGTAGTGGTTGGCGGCAGCAATCCCCATAAAAAGGAAGTGGAAACTCTCTGTCGCGCCCACGGATTTCTCCATTACCATGAACAGGTGGACAACATGGCGGAACTGATGAACGCGGCAGACATCATGCTGGGAGCCGGAGGGACGACCACATGGGAGCGTTGCTTCCTGGGGCTTCCGAGCATCGTGACGGCCATTGCCGACAATCAGGTGAAGATTTGCGAGGATTGTCACACGGCGGGGTTGATCGATTATCTTGGATTCTATGATGCTGTGAGCGAGCAGGATATTGCGAAGGGTCTTTTGGGCATGGATGCAGACAGGATGAGACGCATGACGGCGCGGTGCCTGCGTATTTTCGATGAGAAAGGACTGTGTGATGGAGAATTGGAAGTTGCGGCAAGCAACATGGAAGGATAAGGAGTTGCTCTACGAATGGAGAAACGATTTTGCTTCACGTTCCGCATCTTTCCACCAGCAAGAAATTTCTATGACCGAACATGAGTCATGGTTGGAAAGAAAGCTTTCCGATTCTGTCAGTAGCATATATATCCTAGAAATAAACAATGAGCCTGTAGGACAGGCTCGGCTGGATCGTAATAGTGGGGTTGCACATATTTCCTACAGCATTGGCGGACGGTTTCGGGGGCAAGGCTATGGAAAGCTCCTTCTGCAACTGTTGGAAGATGAAGCAGCCAAGGAATCGCTGGTGCTCGTGGGGCAGGTCAAGAAAGACAATGTCGCCTCCCAAGTCATCTTCCAGTCCCTTGGATATGAGGAAAGAGAGACGGAAGAGTTCTTCGAGTATCGCAAGACAGCAAGAAATGTACTCTTGAAACAGACAGATGTTTTGCGGGGGGGTAATCCTCCTCACCAATAACAGGAATTCCATTCGGCTGTTTCGCTGGCTGGAACAGCGTGTGCCTACGCAGCTATACAGCGACGCATTGGCGTTGGACATGCTGGAGGGGTGCCGCCCGTTGTTAGTGGTCAGCTACAACTATACGCATATTGTTTCTGAGAAAATCCTATCTTTCATGAAGGGAAACATCATCAATCTGCACATTTCTTATCTTCCGTGGAACCGGGGCGCATATCCAAATCTCTGGAGCTTCCTTGAGGATACACCGAAGGGGGTCACCATCCACCGGATGGAAAAAGGGCTTGATACAGGGGACATTCTTTACCAAAGGGAGATGTTCTTTGACGAGACAAAGGAGACACTGGCATCTTCTCATAGGAAGCTGAACGAGGAAATTGTGAGGCTGTTCCAAGAGCATTGGACGGAAATTCGGGAGGGAACCTATCCAATCACACCGCAGCAGGGAAAAGGTTCCTATCATGCATTGAAGGATATGAGGGAATTGTTGCGTAAGCGAAAGATTGAGCGGCTGGATTGGAACATGACCGTAACGGAGTTCAAGGAATTGATGGAAAAGAAGGTTCCTTAGAGAAAAGCTCATATTCCCAAATCCTTTTCCATTGCTTGAAACACATCGTCGGCAGGCCGTCCCTCTTTGCGGAGGTACGCTTGATAGCCATCGTTCAATGCCTCGCTCACTTCTTCCGCAGACATCTGCCCCAGTTCGACACGATGTTTTTCAGGCAGCGAAAGGGAAAAGGGGATGCAGCGCCGCATGGCGACTTGTTTCAGAAAGATGTTGACCGCACTGGAAAGTGGAAGCCCTAGTGCAGACAGGACTTGTTCAGCACTCTCCTTGACGCCTGGCTCTAGCCGGACATAAACGCTGGATGTTTTAGTTGCCATGTTATCACTCTCCTTAAGGGCAGTATATCAGACTGTATGGCTAACAGCAATACAAATAATCAAAATCATCGGAGGGAACAAAATGTTTTCAGCAAATCGCCCCCCTTTCATCATAGCGGAGATGAGCGGGAACCACAATCAATCTCTGGAACGAGCCTTGGAGATCGTGGAGGCGGCGGCCGAGGCAGGGGTGGATGCAGTGAAGCTCCAGACCTATACGGCGGATACCATGACTATCGATAAATCAGGCGGGGAATTCCAGATTACGGATGAGGCCAGTTTATGGAAAGGATATTCTCTTTACGAGTTATATCAGAGGGCGCATACCCCATGGGAATGGCACA
>JAFSWY010000071.1 GCA_017444295.1 Selenomonadaceae bacterium
AAACCGCCTATTGGCAAAGAAACTGCATCCCCTGCAGCAGATCCGCGACCAGTATCCCAAATACGTCCTCACCCCGGAGGATGCGGAGGAAACGAACTATGAGGGAATCCACATCGTAAGCGTCATGGATTTTCTCATGGGGTAAGTCACCATAAAATCGCAATTTCTCCATTGACAAACCATCAGGTGTGCCGTATAATAGTTCTTGTCTTTCGGACAGGGGGTTATAGCTCAGTTGGTTAGAGTGTCTCGTTGACATCGAGGAGGTCACAGGTTCGAACCCTGTTAACCCCACCATACAGAAATCAAAGCCTTTGCATCATGCAGAGGCTTTTTTGTTTGCCAGAATCTATCAGCAATCAATAATCCATAAAATAATTAAGAGGAATCATGCTTTATTGGCTAAAAACCAACAGTCCATCACGATTCCTCTTTATATTTATTGTTATATATCAAAGTTTTCTGTTCTTGATTGCAGTGCCTTGACTGTCCCCGAGAGATCCTTGGAAAGCATTTCCAATTTCTCCAGGGATCGGGACTGCTCCTGCACGGCCTTGGCAACGGCTCCCGCCGCATCCGCGGATTTTCTCATTCCCCATTCCACCTGCTGGGCAGCCGCCTTGGTGCGTTTTCCGCTGCCGTCGAGGGACTGGATGGCAGCGAATGCTCCTTCCAGGATCTTGTCGATATGCTCCAACTGCCCTTCCAGCCGCTGAAACTCCTCCGTTCTCTGCCGGACACACTCCTTGCCGAAGCGAACGGCCTCCTCCGTATCCTTCACAGATGCCGCCGTCTGCTGTGCTTCCTGCTGCAGGGCACTGATGACAAGGGAAGCCTTTCGCGCCGCCTTCGAGGACTGCTCCGAGAGCTGGCGGACCTCCTCCGCGACTGCCGTGAACTTGTTCCGCTCCTTGCCGCTGCCCACACGCGCTGACTCCACAGCGGCATTCAGTGCCAGGAGATTCAGCTGCTCCGCCATCTCCCCGATGGACTTGACCATCTCTGTCGCCTGCACGGCCTTCTTGTCCAGAGCCTCGGCCGCAGTACTTGTGGAGGCAATGCGCTGCTGCGCCTCCGACAGCCCCTGGGAGGCCTTCTGCATCTCTTCCTGCCCATCCGAGGCCGTCCGGGCCAGCTGGTGCGTCACCTTTCCGATTTCCTTCATGCCATCCGACGCACGCCCCAGACTCTCTGCCAGTCCATCAAGCTGTCCTGCCACCTCGCCTACCGTTTTCCCCTGTGTCTCCTCGGCAGCCGTCATGGCAGCCGCTCGTCCTGCAACCTCCCCTGCCGACTTGCGGCAGGATGCCACTTCCTCCGTCAATTGCCCGAAGGCAGCGGCCAGTTTCCCTGCATCCTCCTTTATCCCTTCCAATCTGCCGCGAAGCTGCCCTGCCATTTCCTGAAAGGCAAAGGAGAGCCGCCCGACCTCATCATCGGACTCCGCCAAATCCTCTGCCCCCCGGAGCCTTCCTGCTCCAATGGCCTCTGCCTTTTCCTCCATGGCACGGAAGGGAGCCGTAATCCGCACCGCCAGCCATCGGCTGCCAAGCACGCTCATCGCCACCGCTGCCAGGAGCAGCAGGGCAAGCGCTATCCGCACGTTCCCCACGCCCGCCATGACCTCGTCTGCATCCAGAAGCTTGATGTACTTGAGGCCTGTCGTCCCCGAGGTATAGATGACCGCATACTTTTCCGTGCGGTCCAGCACGACCCGATGAATCCCCTCATCCTTTTGGCCGGTCAGGGAAATATCCCCCAAGTCGGCATCCGCAATCTTTCGGAACATCGCATCGGGATGATTTTCGTCAATCAGGATGGCATTCTCCTTGTCAAGGACCATCAGCCCATCCCTGCCCGCTTCCTCCGGCACCGTCATGCCAAGCAGGGAGGCGAGGTCAAGCTGGAACCCCAGAACCCCCGCCGGCTCATCCCCCATGCTCCATACCAGGGAATAGAACCCTATGACGGGTTTCCCGTGGGAGCCCTGAAAAGGCTGCGAGACATAAAGGAGGCCGCTTTCCCCTGCTGCCATTCCGTCACGGTACCAGTAGGTCTTGCGCGGGTCGTAGTTGTTTTCCCGTGTCACCGCCGGATACTGCACATATCCCCCGTCCTGCATCCCATAGGTAACCGCTGCCGTGACTTTCTCATAGCTCTTGGCAAAATCCCGGAAAATATGATAGGCCCTTTCCTCAAAGCCGCCCTTTTCCTCCGGCTTCATCTCCAGGATGCCGTTCTCATTTCCCTCCATCTGGCTGTAGACCGTCAGGCCGGTTCCCTGGCGGATCTCACTATTCAGCGAAAGCCTCATGAAATCCGTCTTGAGCAGCCGCTCCAGGCTCACCAGGGAAACATCCATCTGCTGCATCTGCCGGACAGCCGAAATCCGCGCCTGTTCCAAGGCATGGCCCGAAATCATCCGGTTCAGCACAATGCCAAGAACAAGCAGACAGAGCAGGAAGCCCAGGGAAAAGCATGCCATGATTTTCTGTCGTATGTTCAGTCGGTCAAGAAAATCTCCCACAATACCATCCTCTCCATCCATCATCCATCCGGCCTATTCCTTGTCCTCCTCATGGAAAGCCAGCGGAGCCTCCTCCTCATCATGGGAACGCAGCTGGTAGTCCACATCCGCATCGATGAGGCCAAGCATGATGTTCGCAAAACGGGGATCGAACTGCGTCCCCCGCCCCCGCTCAATTTCCCGCCGCACCCGTTCCTGCGGCATGACATCACGATAGCTGCGGGGGGATGTCATGGCATCATAGGCATCTGCAACAGCAATCGCACGCGCCTCTAAGGGAATAGCCTCCCTTCCGATCCCATCCGGATAGCCCTTGCCATCCCAGCGCTCGTGATGGGAACGGGCACCGATGGCGAGCTCCGGGAATCTCCCGATGCTCTTGAGGATATCCGCGCCAATGGTCGTATGCTCCTTGACCTTCCTGTACTCTTCTTCCGTCAGTCCGGAAGGCTTGTTGAGAATGGCGCTTGGCACACCGATTTTCCCGATATCATGCAGGAGTCCCATGCAGTAAATCTTGCGCTGGTTCTTCGGCGATTCCCCTGCCGCTTTGAAGATCTGCCGGGCATACTCCGCCACCCGCCGGGAATGCCCCTGGGTATATTCGCCCTTTGCGTCGATGGTCCTGGCGAGAGTCTGCGCTGTCTGCTCAAAGAGCTCCTCGCTGGCAGCCAGCTGTTCCTCTACCCGGCGCACCTGACGGGTCGCCTCCCGCCGCATATTCTTCTTGAAGTACTCATTCTGCACTACCCGCCAGACACGCTCCTGCAATGCCATGGCAACGAAGGGCTTGCGGATGAAGTCAACAGCGCCTGACCGGAAGACCTCAGTTTCCAGTTCCATATTGGCATCCGCTGTCAGGACAATGACCGGAACATTCTTTGTCTCTTCCCGGTGCTTCATGCACTTCAGGACCTCAATGCCATTCATGTCCGGCATCTTGTAATCAAGCAGCACCAGATCCACGCTGGAATGAGATAGATACTCCAAAGCATCCACTCCGCTGCGCTTCTTGATGATTTCTGCCGTACCCTCCAGGGTCTTTTCCATCATATGCAGCGTTACCTGGTCATCATCCACCGCAAGGATGAGCGGTTTCAATTTTTCATATCCAGTATCCATGCCAAGCACTCCTAAAAAAAATTTTATACCTATATTTTAGAGAAATTGCACTTAAAATACAATAGGATAGTTGAGAAATAAAAAGCAGGGACCGATATTTCGGCCCCTGCATGTGGTTGACTCTATCAACGTTTTGGCTCCTCAAGTATTCTTTGCAATAACAGCGCCAATGACCGCCCCGACAATCGCTGCCGTATTCACCTCGCCCTGGGAATGTCCCTTGTTGGACCTGTGCTCCCGTTCGCGACGCTCTTTTTCACGGCGCCGTTCCTCTTCCTTCCTCTGCTTCTCGCGAAGCTCCCTCTCCTTCTTTTGTTGGGCGTTCATCCGCTCCGGCCCCTTGTCCCTGTCACTACGGCCAATGCTATGGTGCGATGCCGCCGAGGCCGGCTCCATCATAACCGTACTGACCACGCCAAAGCTCAGAATGCTGCACAGAGCCACAGCGATCGCCTTCCTGCAAGTTTCTTTCATCACGGTGAACATCCCCTTTTCCTTTTCCTTTTCGCCTGTTGCACAGCGCAGCCAGGCTTCTTTCTATAGTGTAACATCTCCCGGCAGGCAGGATTTCCCTTCTCATCCCTCCTGCACGCCATTAGTTTACTAAGTCAACTTTTAAAAATCATTAGAGGCACCTTTGATTTTGATTAAAAACAGAAAGGGAATGTGCCAACAATATAT
>JAFSWY010000004.1 GCA_017444295.1 Selenomonadaceae bacterium
GATGTGGTCATGGGCAAGTTTCTCCGGGAAGATGGCAGGGTGCTTGTAGGCAATCCTGTCGGTGGTCGATTTCATGAAGCCCATGCCGTAATGCCAGACGTTGGTGCGGACTCCGAATGGCTTGACCTTGCGGCCTGTGTGCTTTTCCACCGCCGACATATATTTCACAGTCCCGTCCGCTTTCCGCTCCGTCCCGGTGATTCTGTCGCCGCCGGTCTTGTTGGGCTTATCTGCTATGAGATGTACAGTTCCGATGCGCTTGCCCTTCACCAAGACGAACATATACTCGAAGGACGGATAGTAGCGAGTGGTTTCCGGGTACGGGCAGGAATCCTTGAGATAAACCATCGTGTCATGCAGGAGGAATCCAATCTCCTTGAAGCGGAGAGCCTGCCGAAAGGAAGTCCCAGTTTCGCTCCCCTTGACGGTAGCGTCATTTACCACCCAGACCACCACGCCGCCGTCCTTGGTCACTCGGAAGAGTTCTGCGGCAACAGCATCGAAGTCAAAGCTGTAGCCCTTATACATTCGGAGGTTATCGTAGGGAGGGGAAGTGACCGTCAAATCGATGGAGCCGCTGTCGAGGAGTTTCATGCCCTCCACGCAGTCCATGTTGTAGATGCGGTTTCGTTCCAGCAAGGCAATCACCCCTTCCGGGAACGGAGCAGACGCTCCATTAAGTCATCTTGCGGGGACGCTCCTTTATATTCCGATGAGCAATTATCGCGGACGATAGAAAACACCTCGCTCCACAGCCTGTTTGTCTGCTTCATGTAGTTTTGGCTCATGGCGACATAAGGCGATTGTATGGGCTGTCCCGACACCGGATGTTTGCCCAAGTAACCGTATTTACTGACGGCTTCCTCGCATTGAATCCATCGAGCGGCACTCATGGCATATCGTTCCAACAGCGCAGGAGATACCAATTCCGCACAGCCGCGCCGCTCCAACCACTCCCAAGCCTCCTTGTACAGTTCGCTTGCAGAGAGGGTTGAGCCGTCACGTTGCGTAGCGGATAAAAATTCCTTGGGAGGCGGCATATCCGCTCCCTCCGGCTCCGTAGCGATCTTTTCAAAATCAAGCACCTTTAGCTTGCGCTTGCCGGGATTGCCTTCGGTAACTTTTTCTGCCAAGGATTTTCTTGGCCTTCCGCCCGTGCCGGGTTGCGGACCTCTTAGCCCCATATCATCACCTCCCAAAACTTTTCAAAAACTTTTTGAGCATAAGTTTCGGCTTTTTTTCCGTGAATAGGAAAGCCTCCCATCCCCTGTGGGGCGTAGCTTCACGTCAAAAATTCCCCGACGAAACTTATCTCCCTAACTGGCCTAAAAGTTTCGCGGAAGTTTACGCGAGCCCCCGTGCCGGTCATGGTGCGGCAGGGTTGGCAAGATTTTGGCTCCCCCAGGGGGACGTCACTCGCTTTTCCTGCGCCGATGGATTTTCTCATGGCAGCTCACGCACAGACTCCGCAGATTGCTCTCATCATTCGTGCCGCCATCTGCGATGGGCTTCACATGATGCACCAAGGTTGCCACCGACGCTCTCCCCAGCCCAAGGCACTCCTCGCAGAGAGGATGCGCCGAGATGTATCGGTCGCGCACTTTTCGCCAGCCACTTCCGTACCGCTCATGCTGATTGTAGCCACGGGAGAAATGCTCGTAGTGCCTCTGCATAAGACTTCTATGTTCCTCGCAGTAGCCTGTCCTGCTGTCGGTCAAATTGGGACAGCCGCCGTATCGGCAGGGGCGTTTCGGTTTCGTTGGCAATCTCATCACCTCGGCAATAAAAAAACCTCCGCAGGGATTGCTCCCTTTGGAGGTTGGTTTCCGTTCTACATTTTTGTCGAGTATATCATATCATTGTCAAGCCTATGAACGGAAGATGAACTTTAGTGAACTTCTGTGTCCTTCGGCAAAAATTTTTCAATAAGCTCCAGACCCTTCGCATGGAGCTTATGCACCCAACGGACGCTGACATTCATATCGCTTGCAATTTCCTCCCAAGACTTGAAGTTGATGTACCGTTCCTCCAAGAGATGGCGGCAATTGACATCCTCGACCTTCCAGATGGTATTCATGATTTCAATTTTCAGATCCACCAAGCGGTCAATGTTCTCGTCAACCTCTGCCTCCGTATCCATCAAACGGGAAATAACATCTTGCAGTCGATGATTGTTGTGGCTGGCGCTCTTCGGCATATCGGACAGCACTTGGGTGATATGCGTCGTCATATCTCTAAGGCTGGATGCCTGGGCGACTTTCCCATTGATTCGTTGGTCGATGTTCCATGCTTGGCTCAAATATTCCTTTGCCGTCATTGGTGTTCCGCCTCCAATCGTTCTATCAGATAATCGGGATTGATATCGGTGATGTTGGCAAAGAGCCGGGAGCGGAAGAAATCCCGTATCTGCCTCCGCTCGTCTGCTCCGTTCTTCTTTTTCCAAGAGGCACGGTAGTCCTTGGCGGCTTGCAGGATGACGGCATTGGTCAATGCCTCGTAGGGATTCATCTGCCCACCTCCGCTTTGACTGCCTCGATGAGAGCCGCCTGAGTCTTGTCTTTCTCCTTCAAAGCCCGGAGAATCCGAAGGTCGATTGTTCCCTTGGTGACGATGTGCTGCACCACCACGGTCTTTGCCGTCTGCCCCTGCCGATAGAGCCGAGCCACAGTCTGTTGGTAGAGTTCCAGGCTCCAAGTGATGCCGAACCACACCAAGGTCGAGCCGCCGCTCTGGAGGTTCAGCCCGTGTCCCGCCGAGGCAGGGTGGATAAGAGCCACGGGGATTTCTCCCTTGTTCCAACGGTCGATGGCGGCATCGGCATCAAGCCTGACAGCGGGAACATGAATCTCATGCAGCCGTTTTTCGATTCTCTCAAGGTCATGCTTGAACCAGTAGGCCACGAGGAGCGGCTTGCCGTTCATGCTCTCAATGATGTCCTCCAAGGCATCCAGC
>JAFSWY010000072.1 GCA_017444295.1 Selenomonadaceae bacterium
AAACTACCGCTCCACGCCGGAGATTCTGGCTGCAGCCAATGACCTCATTGCCCATAACCGCTGCCGCATTGCCAAAAATCTCATACCGACCATTCCGGCAGGAGCGTCGGTGCTTTGTTCCAGCAATGATTCACCGGAGATGGAAGCAAAATGGATTGTGCAGGAGATAGAAAAGCTGCATGAAAAAGATGTGCCGTATCGGGACATGGCCGTGCTGTACCGCGCCCACTATCTGACGCGCTCCCTGGAAGAAGTCTTTATGAAGGAAGAAGTTCCCTATGCACTGTATAGCGGCGTACATTTCTTTGACCGGAAAGAAATCAAGGATGCGCTGTCGTATCTCAGGATGATTGCCTATCGGGACGACTTATCTTTCCGGAGGATTGCAAATGTCCCGAAGCGTAATCTGGGCGAGCGGCGCATGGCATTCTTGCAGGAATATGCCGAACAAAATCAGTGCAGTCTTTACGATGCGCTAAAGACAAATCTCGACCATGAACTGATGAAAGGCACCAAGGCAGGAAAGTTTGTCGATCTGATCGAGGAGTTTTCCGCAAGCTACAGCGGCAGGCCGGTATCCGAAGTATTGTCCGCATTGCTGGATGCCAGCGGTTATGAGGAAATGCTGCGTACGGAAGGCAGTCAGGAACGGCTGGATAATCTGGCGGAGCTGAAGCAGGCCATTTATGAGTATGAAACCTCTTGTGGGGAAGAAGCCATGCTGGAGCACTATCTGGCCAGAGTGGCGCTCTTCACCAACAGCGATACGGCTGAACCGGGGGATAAGGTGAAGCTCATGACGGTTCATGCGGCCAAGGGGCTGGAATTTCCCTATGTGTTCCTGTGCGGCCTGAATGAAGGGGTTTTCCCATCGAGGAAAACAAGAACGGAACAGGCCATGGAAGAAGAACGGCGGCTGGCCTTCGTGGCTGTGACACGGGCGCAGAAAAGGCTGTACCTATCGGCGGCCTTCGGTGTGAACTTCGATGCAACGTTCAGGTATCCGTCCAGATTTCTGCTGGAGATTGATGCTCAGCTGCTGGAATATGCAAAGCCGGTCGCAGAAAGCGTCCAAAAAGATGCCTGGCGCTACATTCGGGGGATGGACAGGCACATGGAGCATGGGCAGGCAGGGCAAAAAGCGGCTTTTGCCAAGGGGGACAGGGTTTTGCATCGTATCATGGGAAAAGGGGAAATCTTGGATATCAACGGGGACAAAGGCGCTTACCTCATTGCGTTTGAGGATATGGATACGCCAAGGGAAATTTCCTTTAAAGCTAAGCTGGAAAAGGCATGAGAACCTTAAAAAGATTCTAAGAATCATCAGAGGGGAATCGATATGTATGATTTGATACGCAGCATTTGCGCTGTGTTCCAAAATTTGGCAGACTGGGTATGGGGCTTTCCCACCAATGTGGAATGGTATGCCAATCTGCCAATCATCGGAGAGCTGCCGCTGGCAATTATTCTGTTGGTGGGGACAGGCGTATATTTCACTTACAGCCTGCGGTTTGTGCAAATTCGATATTTTCGGTATGGCCTGCGTGTCCTGATGGACAGCCACGCGGAGAAGCAGGGGATTAGCCCGCTGGCATCGTTTCTCTTGTCTACGGCTATGCGTGTGGGCCCGGGGAATATTTTGGGAGTGACAGGCGCGGTTTCAACCGGCGGCCCCGGCGCATTGTTCTGGATGTGGCTGTCCGCTTTCTTTGGCATGGCAACTGCCTTTGTGGAATCGACCCTCTCGCAGATCTACAAGGATAAACGAGGGGATGAGTATGTGGGCGGGCTGCCCTGCTATGGCAGAAAGCTTCTTGGGGGCACAGCGATGGTAGGCGCTGCCTTGGGCATTCTCTATATCATATATGCCCTGCTTTGTATTCCGGCTCAGGGGTTCAATACCCTTTCGGCCATGGTAGCAGTGACGCAGGATATGACGGGCGCCCGGATTGCGGCGGACAGCTTGCCGGTATGGGGATTTTTTCTGCTGCTGATGGGCATTACTGCGTTCTCTGTCTTTGGCGGCCTCAGGCGTATTGCTCGCATCACCGACATCTTGGTG
>JAFSWY010000073.1 GCA_017444295.1 Selenomonadaceae bacterium
AAGACGAATGCGGCACGCATTCTGGATACGTTGGGGATTTCTTATGAGATCAGGGAATACGAGGTGGACGAGGATGATCTGAGCGCGGTCCATGTGGCGCAGTCCGTGGGCATGCCGATCGAGATGGTGTTCAAGACCCTTGTGGCACGCGGCGACAAGAACGGCATCCTCATGGCGGTGATTCCGGGGGCTGCGGAGCTGGATCTCAAGGCATTGGCGGCAGCTTCCGGCAACAAGCGGGTGGAGATGGTCCACCTGAAAGAAGTTTTTGCGCTGACGGGATATATACGCGGAGGGTGTTCGCCTTTGGGGGCGAAGAAGGAATACCCCGTGTATCTCGACAGGCACGCAGAGGCGCAGACGACGATTGCCGTGAGTGCCGGGAAGCGCGGCGAGCAGCTTCTGCTGGCTCCCGCCGATCTGGTGAGGGCAACCAGGGCAACGGTTGCAGAGATTGTGCGCTAAGCCTTTGGGAAATGAGTTCCTTTTATACTCGCGAACAGTAAAATTTATATCTCAGCACAACTCGCTCGCGGTATATGCAGAGAGCGTAAGAGCTTTCCCTTCGGGAAATTCTAACGCTCTCTAGTATACATTTTATCATAAATTCAGGCAGAGAGGGGAGTTTTCTTTGAAGTATATCAGCACGAGGGGCAATGGGGAGCAGCTTGCTTCCGCGGAGGCCATCATTCACGGAATTGCCGCAGATGGGGGATTGTTTGTTCCCGAGGCGGTGCCGGAGGTTTCTCTTGATTTCATCGAAGGCCTGCAGAACCTTTCCTATGAGGAGTGCGCGGAGAAGGTTCTGGGCTTGTTCCTCACGGATTACACGGAGGAGGAGATCAAGGGCTGCGTAGAGCGGGCTTATGGGAATGGCAAGTTCGATGATGAGAGGCGTGCGCCCCTGGCTGTCTTCGATGACGTTTCCGTCCTGGAGCTTTGGCATGGGCCAACCAGCGCCTTCAAGGATATGGCCTTGCAGCTCCTGCCCCAGCTCATGGGCACGGCGCTGAAGAAGACGGGGGAAAAGGCGGAGGTCCTCATACTGGTGGCAACCTCCGGTGACACGGGGAAGGCGGCCCTGGAAGGGTTCCGGGATGTGAACCAGACGAAGATCATGGTATTCTATCCCGAGGGCGGCGTGAGCAAGGTGCAGAGGCTCCAGATGGTTACCCAGCAGGGGGGCAATGTGAAGGTCACGGCGGTGAAGGGAAATTTTGACGATGCCCAGAACGGCGTGAAGCGCATTTTCGGCGATGGGGCCTTCAATGAGAAGCTTCATGGCAGGAATGTGAAGCTGTCCTCGGCGAATTCCATCAACTGGGGGCGTCTTGTGCCCCAGATCGTCTACTATTTCAGCGCCTATGCCGACCTGCTTTCCGCAGGGAAGATCAAGGCCGGGGACGCGATTGACTTCACGGTGCCCACGGGCAATTTCGGGAACATCCTGGCGGCATTCTATGCGAAGCTCATGGGGCTTCCCATCCACAAGCTCGTCTGCGCATCGAATTCCAACAATGTATTGACGGATTTCCTGCGCACGGGGGTCTATGACCGCAACCGCGAATTCTTCAAGACCATCACGCCCTCCATGGATATCCTCATCTCCAGCAATCTGGAGCGCCTTCTCTACCATGTGACGGGGGATGCCGCGAAGGTCAAGGGCTGGATGAAGGAGCTTGCCGGGACGGGCCGCTATGATGTGGGGGCCGGGGTCCTGGCGAAGATACAGGAGGTCTTCTGGGCAGACTGTGCGGATGACGACAGGACGAAGGCTGAGATCCGCAAGGTGTATGGGGACAAGAAGTATGTGCCGGATACCCATACCTCCGTGGCCTGGGCTGTGGCGGAAAGCTATCGGCAGCAGGTGGAGCGGGAGCATGCCATGGTTGTCGTCTCCACGGCCAGCCCCTACAAGTTCAATGCCAGCGTCCTTTCCGCGCTGGAGGTTCCCACGGAGGGGCTGGATGAGTTTTCCATGCTGGACAAGCTGCAGGAGAAGAGCGGCATGAAGATTCCCAAGGGGCTGGATTCCCTGCGGAACGCCAAGGTTCTCCATGGGGATGTCTGCGAGCGGGAGAAGATGGAGGATGCTGTCTTCCGGTTTGCCGTGGATGGCCTTTGAGATTTTTTTGATATTTTTTTGCAGACGGGAAGGATTTTGGGATTCTGTGCAGAAGATTAAGAATGATACAGAAGAAAGTGATTGTTGTTAACTGACTGTTTTTGCGAAAGAGGTTAGAGAGAATGGCAAACATCGATCTGAGCAAGTATGGAATCACCGGAACGACGGAAATCGTGCACAATCCTTCGTATGAACTCCTTTTTGAGGAGGAGACGAAGGACGGGCTGACGGGCTTTGATGTGGGCAAGCTCACGGAGCTTGGCGCAGTGAACGTCATGACGGGCATCTACACGGGCCGTTCCCCGAAGGACAAGTTCATCGTGAAGGACAAGACCTCCGAGGACACTGTCTGGTGGACGACGGACGCCTATAAGAATGACAACCATCCGGCCTCGGAGGAGACCTGGAAGGCCGTCAAGGAAATCGCGCAGAAGGAGCTTTCCAACAAGAAGCTCTATGTCATGGATGCTTTCTGCGGCGCCAACAAGGACACCCGCATGGCGATCCGGTTCATCATGGAGAACATGCCCTTCTTCATCTCGCCGCCGTACCAGGTGTTGATGATGACCTGCTCGCGACTGGTGAGGTTGAAGACGACAGCCGTCTCGGAGTTCAGGCCAAGCTCCTTGAAGTTCTCCACCTTTGCCTTGGAAGCATTGTAGATGACGAAATTCGGCTCGAAATTCTTGAGCTCCTCTTCCGTGGGCTGGATGAACATGTTCTTGACGAAGTGCGCCTGCCAGGCAACCTCCACGATGAAGCGGATGGCCATGCGGGTGTCCTTGTTGGCGCCGCAGAAAGCATCCATGACA
>JAFSWY010000074.1 GCA_017444295.1 Selenomonadaceae bacterium
ATCCACGATATCACGAAAATCGACAAGTGGTTCATCCATAAGCTCAAGAACATCACGGATATCGAGCTTCGCATCAAGGGCGAGGAACTCACGCCGAAGCTTCTGAGGTCCGCAAAGGATGTGGGGCTTTCCGACCGTTCCATTGCCGAGCTTTCCGGCAAGACCACGGATGAAATCCGCACGTTGCGGAAGACCATGGATATCCTGCCCTGCTACAAGATGGTGGACACCTGTGCCGCAGAGTTCGAAGCGGCAACGCCCTACTATTACTCCACCTTCCATGCCCAGGAGGACGAGGTAAAGGTCTCCAATGCCCGCAAGGTTGTGGTTTTGGGCTCTGGCCCCATCCGCATCGGGCAGGGGGTGGAGTTCGACTACTGCTCGGTTCACTCCGTCTGGGCCCTTCGGGAGATGGGCATCGAGGCGATCATCATCAACAACAACCCGGAGACGGTTTCGACGGACTTCGACATTTCCGACCGGCTTTATTTCGAGCCATTGACCACAGAGGATGTCCTCAACATCATCGACAAGGAGAAGCCGGAAGGCGTCATTGTCCAGTTTGGCGGCCAGACGGCCATCAATCTGGCGGAATCCCTGCAGAAGGCCGGTGTGAAGGTATTCGGCACATCTGTGGATGACATCGACAGGGCAGAGGACAGGGAACGCTTCGATGAGGTGCTGACCCAGACGAAAATTCCCCGCCCGAAAGGCATCAGCGTCACGAATCTGGAGGATGCCATCCATGGAGCAGAGGATATTGGCTATCCTGTCATGGTGCGCCCGTCCTATGTTTTGGGCGGCAGGGCCATGGAGATCGTCTATAACGAGGCGGAACTCAGGGACTACATGAGCCGTGCAGTCAAGGTCACGCCGGACCATCCTGTGCTGGTTGACCGCTATATGCAGGGCACCGAAGTGGAGGTCGATGGCATTTCCGATGGCGTCGACGTGGTGATTCCCGGCATCATGGAGCATGTGGAGCGTGCCGGTGTCCATTCCGGCGACAGCATCGCCGTCTATCCGCCCCAGACCCTTTCCTCGAAGATCATCTTCACCATCATCGACTACACGAAGCGGCTTGCCCTTGCTCTTCATGTCAAGGGACTGCTCAACATCCAGTTCGTTGTCGCCAATGATGAGGTCTTCATCATCGAGGTGAACCCCAGGTCTTCCCGCACGGTTCCATTCCTTTCCAAGGTCACGGACGTGAAGATGGTGAACGTGGCCACCCGTGTTGCCCTGGGCAGCACGCTCAAGGAATTGGGCTGCCATTCCGGCCTTGTGCCGCCGAAACCCTATGTGGCGGTGAAAGCGCCTGTGTTCTCCTTTGCGAAGATGCAGGATGTGGATATCGCCCTGGGGCCTGAGATGAAGTCCACCGGCGAGGTCATGGGCATCGATTATCATTATGCAAGGGCACTTTACAAGGCGATTGTCGGCTCCGGCACGAATGTGCCGACGAACGGCTGCATTCTCTTCACGGTTGCCGATAAGGACAAGGAGGAGATGAAGCAACTGGCAAAGGCATTCTATGAGCTTGGGTTCCGCCTTGTTGCCACCAGCGGCACGGCAAAGGCCATCCAGTCCATGGGCATCGATGCGGATGTCGTCGGCAAAGTGCATGAGCGCAGCACGGACATCATCCAGATGATCAAGACGGGAAAGATCCATATGGTCATCAACACGCTGACCCAGGGAAGGCATTCCGCCAAGGACGGCTTCAAGATCCGCCGCGCCACGGTGGAGCATGGCATTGCCTGCCTGACTTCGCTGGATACGGCATGGGAGGTTCTTCGCGTGCTTTCCTTCATGCGGGAGCGGAGGCTTGTCTATTCCCTGGCAATCCAGGACTATGTGGGCGGCGGTGATGGCCTTGCCTAAACTTTCCTTGGATGCCCCAATCCTGGCACAGGAGAAAATGGCCGATGCCGTCTATCACATGACCGTGCATTGCCCCGGTATCGCTGCCCAGGCGCAGCCCGGGAATTTTGTCCAGATACGCCTTTTGGGAGGGGATATCCTCCTGCGCCGTCCCCTCGGCATTGCGGATGCCGATGCCGAAAAGGGAACAATCACCTTTATCTATCGCGTCCTGGGAAAGGGAACTTCGGCGTTTTCCAATCTTTGCCCCGATGACAAGGTGAATGTCCTGGGGCCTTTGGGACACGGGTTTTCCCAGAATTTCAAGAGCCCCCTGATTGTCGGTGGGGGCATGGGACTTTCTCCCTTGCTTTTCTATGCCAAGGCCATGGGGAAGAAGGCGGATGTCCTCATGGGGGGGAAGACTGCCTCGGAGATGTTCTGGGAAAAGCTGTTTGAGCCCCATGTATCCAAGATGTATATCACGACGGATGACGGCTCCCTTGGCACGAAGGGATTTACCGTATCCCTTCTGCCGCAGCTTTTGGAAGAGGGTTCCTATGATGCAGTTATCGTATGCGGGCCGGAAATCATGATGCGGAAGACTGCAGAACTGGCAAGGGAGGCGGGGATTTCCTGCCAGGTATCCCTGGAGAAGCGCATGGCCTGCGGTCTTGGCGCATGTCTTTCCTGCTCCATTGATGCAACGGACGGTACCCGCAGGAAGGTCTGCAAGGACGGCCCGGTGTTCTGGGCGGAGGAGGTGTTTTGATGAGCAGTGAGCGCTTGAAAACCGAGCTTGCGGGAATTCCCATGAATACCCCTGTTCTCACGGCATCGGGCACCTTCGGCTTCGGCGAGGAATTCGCCGATTTTGTGGACCTTTCCCTTTTGGGCGGCGTCATGGTCAAGGGAACCACTTTGAAGCCAAGGCGGGGAAATGACGGTGTGCGTATCACGGAAACTCCTTCCGGCATGCTCAACTGCATCGGACTGGAGAATCCCGGCGTGGAGGTTTTCCTGAGGGAAACCCTGCCGCGGATTTCCAGGCACCGTATGAATGTCATCGTCAATATCTCCGGCAGCACGGTGGAGGAGTATGGCATCCTTGCAGAGATGCTGGATGTTCCGGGGGTTGCGGCCATTGAGCTCAATGTGTCCTGTCCCAATGTGAAGGAGGGTGGCATCGTCTTTGGCACAGATCCGAAGGCTGCCTCCGATGTGGTGAGGACGGCGAAGAAGTGGACGAAAAAGCCCGTCATATTGAAGCTCTCCCCGAATGTCACGGATATTGTGCTCATGGCAAAGGCCGTGGAAGAGGCGGGAGCCGATGCTATTTCCCTCATCAACACCCTCATGGGGATGGAGATCAACATCCATACTTGGAAGCCAACCCTTGGCAATATCACAGGGGGGCTTTCCGGTCCCTGCATCAAGCCCGTGGCCTTGAGAATGGTGTGGCAGGTGGCGCAGCAGGTGAAGATTCCCGTCATTGGCATGGGGGGGATTGCCTCCTGGCAGGATGCCGTGGAGTTTTTCCTGGCAGGCGCCAGTGCGGTGGCTGTGGGAACGGCGAATTTCGTCCATCCCGGTGTTACCATGGATATCATTCAAGGATTGGAAAAATATCTTC
>JAFSWY010000075.1 GCA_017444295.1 Selenomonadaceae bacterium
AGGCAGCAGAGCGCATCGATGCCATGAATGAGCGTCATGGGGCGGAGGTGCTGGGGTTCTGCTTCGATACGGGGCACGGGAACCTCATCCATCTGGATTTCGAGGAGTTCCTGGCCACCTTGGGAAAGCGTCTCAAGGTGCTCCATATCCATGACAATGACGGCTGGAGGGATCTGCACCAGATTCCCTTTGCCTTCACGAAGACGCGGGAGAACAAATCGGCCACGGACTGGGATGGCTTTGTCCGTGGCCTGAGAAACATCGGCTATGAAGGTGTGCTGAACTTCGAGACGGGTCCGGCCCTGACGGCATTCCCGGAAGAGCTGAAGGCGGATGTGCTGCGGTTTCTGGCAAGGATTGGTCGGCATTTTGCGGAGAAAATTTCTCATGGAGCAAGTAACTGATCAGTCGCCTCATATTCCCCTTTTGAAAATTTTCAAAAATAACGATATATAGGTAAAAAGATATCAAGATTACTATGGATTTCCTGAATGGTTGCAGGTCAAGAAGACTGGAACAGCCCATGGAATACCTTCGCCATGAGATTCTGGGAAAGCCTTTGCTCATTTTGACGAGACAGGTGCCTTCAATTCTTCATGCATACTGTTTCAAACACTTGCTCTACAATAAATGCCCATGCGGCGGCGCTCAAAAAACTCTACCGTTATCGAAATTCGGGGCGGTGGAGTTTTTTGTCTCGCGGATTTCCTATGGCTCATTGCTTGTCTCGTTTTCGAGATGTTTCTTTTGGTACCACCAGGCTCCGACAATGAGAAGGATGGCGAGGATGACCACGACGATAAGGCGTGTCGGGTCTTCTTCCTGGGTGATGGCATCATGGCCGATGATGGCCTCGATGCCTGTGGAGGGGAATTTCCCGATGAAGGAGGTGATGACGTAGTCCCGCAGGCTCAAGGAACTGAGGGCGCCGACGGCATTCAGGAGGACGGAGGGAATGTAGGGGACCATGCGGGCGATGAGCATGAAGGCAAAGCCGTTCTTTCCACTGTATTTGTCGATGTTGGAGAGGGTCGTGTTCTTTGCGATGATTTTTTCTGCCGTGTCGCGGAAGAAGAAGCGCAGCAAGAGAAAGCTGATGGTGACGCCTACGGTTTCTGCGACGCAGGAGAGAACGATGCCGGGAACGATGCCGAAAATCAGGGTGTTGGCGGTGGAGAAGATGATGGCGGGCGGGAAGCCGAGGGCATTGACGAAAAGGGTGAGCCAGAAGCTGAAGAACAGGGCCCAGGAACCGAAGGACTGGATGTATTCCGTGGTTTCCATGATATCCCCATGGGAAAGCATGCGCCAGAGATAGGGGAAGAATTCGGGGTTCAAAGAATGGATGGTGAGGAAAAGCAGGACAATCAGGGCTGCCGCAATGAGCTTGACGGTCCTCATGGAAAATTTCATGGAATGACCTCCTAAGACGTTTGGCATAATTATAACATCATTTCTTGGAGACTTGGAAAAAATATGCTACAATAGGGGATGATATTTTGTGGGGAGGTATGTCGCTCCATGGGAGAGTATGGGAAGAATGCCTTCCGTAGCAGTGGTCTGGGCAGGGAAGTGCTGGCAGGGGCCGTCAATGCGTTGACGCTGCTCCCTTGCATCATTGTGGTTCCCTCCCTGCTCTTTCAGGCCGGCATGGATTTCACCGGCGCTTATACGGCCCTCATGCTTGTGTCCCTGATGGGAACCCTTCTGATAGGGCGCCTGACGGGAAATCCCCTGGTGATTGTGCCGGGGATTGCCGTGGCAAGCTGGCTCGTCTATGGGGAGATCATTTCTCAGGGGCATAGCTGGCAGGCTGTTCTGGGAGCTTCTTTCCTGGCCTCGTGCATGGGTGCTGCCCTGCTGTTCTCCCCTTTTGGCAATATCCTTATGGAGGCAGTGCCGGAAGTTCTTCGCCGCTCTTTGATGGGGGGCCTGGGGTTCATGCTGGTCCTGCAGGGGCTGATCCGGGGCAGGCTTTTGACAGGTTCGCCTTTTGACGTGATGATGCCGGGGAATCTGTCGGATCCCGTTGCCTATCTGTCCCTGATGGGAATCTTCATTGTCCTTGTCCTGATGGTCAATGAGGTTTCCGGTGCCTTGGCCATTGGGACGCTGTCAACGGCAATCGTCGCCTGGGTGCAGGGATTCTGGGAGATTCCGTCGGCACCTTTCCTGCTGCCGGAGGGCCTGGACAAGACCGTGCTGCAGATGGATATGGCAGAGGGAATCCTGCTGCCGGAGGTGATCTTTTCTCTTCTGGTGCTCGTCCTGGTGGAATCTCTGGGTGTTGGGCAGGGGCTTCGTGCTGCTTTTCCTGATGAGGTGCACCCGTCGAGAAAACTTCTTTTCGGCATTTGGGGGACAGGAGCGGCAGGTGCCTTGCTTGGAAGCTTGCCCCCCAGATTGGCATTGGAGTCTGCTGCAGGGCTTGCTGTGGGGGGCAGAAGGGACCGGACTTCCTATGCAACCGCATTTTTCTTGTTTTTGTTGCTTTTTTGTGAGCCATTGGCAAAGGCTATGGCATCCTTCGGGGCAATCACAGCGCCTGCCATAACGGGAGCAGGGTTCCTCATGCTCTGGCGCATGAAGAAACTCTGGGACGGCGATATGGCAGATGCGGCTGCCTCCTGCTGTCTGTTCCTGCTGATGCCGCTTTTTCACGATGTGGCAGCAGGGATCGGCGGGGCGATTGTCATGCATGTGGCATTGAAATTTCTCGGCGGGAAACGCAGGGAGACTGCAAAGGCAGAAGTGTGCATGGCCGCTCTTTTTGTTGTGTATTTTCTTTGCAGAGTGAATTGGTAAGGAGTGCGAGATTAGTGAAAAATCAATGGAAATTTTATGGCAAGACCCTCGTGGCATGTTCTCTTCTCGGTGCATTTGCAGTTTCGTTTTCATCGCCTGTTGAGGCAAAGCGCCTGCATGATCCGCAGATGGAAACGAAAGTGGAAATGCATCAGACACTGCCGGGAGGGACAACGGTGTCGGATTTGCAGCGACGCCCTTTGAAGGAGAGGATCCAGGAGATATTGAATGCCCCGCCCGAGGTGGAGGAACCCGTACAGGCAGCACCGGCAGCAAGGGTGCCTGTCACGCAATCGGTCTACGATGCGTCCATCGTGGGCACACCCTTGGCCACACCGCAGCAATGCGTGAAGTACCTCTTGCGCGTGAATCCTTGTCCGGATATCTCTGTTTCGCCGGAAGAGCTTGTGTCCTATTATTATGAGGAAGGGCAGCGTGAGGGAATCCGTCCGGATGTGGCATTTGCCCAGGCTTTGAAGGAAACGGGGTTCTTCCGGTATGGCGGCACGGTAACACCGGACCAGAACAATTATTGCGGCCTTGGCACCACCAGCGCGACGGTGAAGGGAGCATATTTCGCCTCGTCGAAGATGGGCGTGAGGGCGCATATACAGCACCTTCTGGCCTATGCTTCCACCCGCACGCCGGTGAAACCTGTGGTGGATCCGAGATACGAACTGGTCCGTTCGACTTACGGTGAAAGGACCCTTAATAAATGGCAGGACCTGAACGGGCGCTGGGCAGTTCCCGGAAACAGCTATGGGCAGAGCATCTTGTCCATGTTCCGTGCCATCGTGAACGAATAAAAAGGATTCTATGGTTTTTGGAAGGAATGGGATAGGATATCATGATCAGCACGAATAACTTGAGCCTTCAGTTCGGCAAGAGGGTTCTTTACAAGGATGTCAACTTGAAGTTCACTCCTGGAAACTGTTATGGCGTTATTGGTGCCAATGGGGCAGGCAAATCCACATTTTTGCGCCTCTTGTCCGGGGAGCTCGAACCAACCGGAGGGACGGTGGAGATCACGCCCGGGGAGCGGCTGGCGGTGTTGAAGCAGGATCACTATGCCTTTGATGAATATGAGGTCTTGCGCACGGTCATCATGGGGCATAAGCGGCTGGTGGACATCATGGATGAGAAGGAGGCACTCTATGCGAAGCCGGATTTCTCGGACGAGGATGGCATGAGGGCTTCTGAGCTGGAGGCGGAGTTCTCCGAGCTCAACGGCTGGGATGCAGAGGCAGAGGCGGCGCGTCTCCTGAATGGCCTCGGCATTGCCGAGGAGCGCCATACCCAGCTCATGTCGGATCTCTCGGCGACGGAAAAGGTGCGGGTACTCCTGGCCCAGGCACTTTTTGGGAGCCCCGATATCCTGCTTTTGGACGAGCCCACCAACCATTTGGATGTGGAGTCCATCCATTGGCTGGAAAATTTCCTTGCGGATTTCCCCAACACGGTCATTGTCGTTTCCCATGACCGCCATTTCCTCAACCAGGTCTGCACCTATATCTGCGATGTGGATTTTGGCAGCATCCAGCTCTATGCGGGGAACTATGATTTCTGGTACCAGTCCAGCCAGCTTGCGCTGCAGATGGCAAAGGATGCGAACAAGAAGAAGGAGGAGAAAATCAAGGAACTGCAGACCTTCATCTCCCGCTTTGCAGCCAATGCCGCGAAATCGAAACAGGCGACTTCCCGCAAGAAGATGCTGGAAAAGATCAGCCTGGAGGACATCAAGCCCTCGACACGCAAGTATCCTTATATCGCTTTCCAGTCGGACCGCGAGGCCGGCGACCAGCTGCTGATGGTGGAGAACATCTCCAAGACCGTGGATGGCGAGCAGATCCTGAAGAATGTCAGCTTCACCCTCAAGAAGGGGGACAAGGTGGCCTTCGTGGGGTCCAACAGCGTTGGAAAGACCATGCTCTTCAAGATACTTATGGGAGAGGAAGAGGCGGACTCGGGATCCTTCAAATGGGGCGTGACAACGACCCAGGCCTATCTTCCTGCAGACAATTCCGCGTATTTTGACGGGGTGAAGCTGAATCTTGTGGATTGGCTGCGCCAGTATTCCAAGGATCCCGATGAGACTTTTGTGCGGGGATTCCTCGGGCGGATGCTCTTTTCCGGCGAGGAGAGCCAAAAGGCGGCAGGGGTGCTCTCAGGAGGCGAGCGGGTGCGCTGCATGCTTTCCCGCATGATGCTTTCGGGGGCAAATGTGCTGCTGATGGATGAGCCGACGAACCATCTGGATCTCGAATCCATTACGGCCCTCAACAACGGGCTGATTTCCTTTGACGGCACAGCGCTTTTCGTTTCCCATGACTATGAGTTTGTCCAGACGATTGCCAATCGTATCATTGACATCACTCCCGATGGCGTGGTGGACCGCATGTCGACCTATGAGGAATTCCTTTCCAATGAGACGGTGAAGCAGCAGCTGGCGGAGAAATACGGAAAGAAATAAGACGGCGTGATATACTATGGTGCAAGGGGTCGTGATGATGCTTGATTGACAAGTTGCTGCAGGACATAAAAATTTCATCGGATGACTCCGGCTCCGCAACCCGTTTGAAGGAAATGGTGGCAGTGCTCCGGAAGCACGATGTTGTCCGGGGGGTGACACCGGAGAAACTTCGTTTCATCCTGGAAGATCTCGGCCCTACTTTTGTGAAACTGGGGCAGGTTATGAGCATGCGGCCTGATTTTCTTCCCAATGAGTATTGCGAAGAACTCATGAAACTCCAGACGGAGGTCACGCCCCTGCCTTTTTCCACCATCCTTGAGGTTGTGGAGAAGGAATACAACTGCCATTGGAACAAGGTGTTCTCCAGCATTGACGAGAAGGTGCTGGGCTCGGCCTCGATTGCCCAGGTGCATGCGGCAGTCCTGAAGACTGGGGAAAAGGTTGTCGTCAAGGTCCAAAGGCCCGGCATCTACGGTGTCATGTCGAAGGATATCATTCTTTTGAAGCGGGCGGCAGGAATCATCAAGGTTCTGAGCCGTTCACAGGATGTGGTGGACTTCAATATGGTACTGGATGAGATGTGGACGATTGCCAAGCAGGAGATGGATTTCCTCATTGAGGCAGACCATATCGATGAATTCCGTCATCTGAACCGCGATATCGATACGGTTTCCTGTCCGGAGGTGTATCGCCATCTGACGACGGCGCATATCCTCGTCATGGAATACATTGAGGGAGTTCCCATCGATGATTTCGACAGCATACGGGCCAAGGGGTATGATGTCAATGCCTTGGGGCGCAAGCTCGGGGAGAACTATGTCAAGCAGATCATCGAGGACGGCTACTTCCATGCGGATCCCCATCCGGGCAACATATGGATACGCAACGGGCGCATCGTCTGGCTGGACCTGGGGATGATGGGACGCCTGTCCAACCGCGACCGCACGGCAATCCGCAAGGCAGTGTTCGCATTGGCGCACCACGACACCTTTGAGATGAAGACCGCCGTCCTGTCCCTGGGAATCCCCAAGGGCAGGATCAACCACACGATGCTCTACCAGGATATTGATGCACTGATGGCACAGTACAGCAGCCTGGATTTTTCCCAGCTCCAGATGGGGAGGCTTACCCATCAGATCATGAACATCCTGCGGGTGCATCATATCGCATGCCCGCAGGGTCTCAGCATGTTCGCACGGGGCGTTCTCACCGTGGAGGGTGTCATGCGCCTGTGCTGTCCCAAGGTGAGCTTTGTTGAGATCTTTGCCCGGAGCCTGTCCCTGGATTTCAAGCGGAACTTCCATTGGAAGGAGGAGATCGAGAAGGCGAAGCGGGAGGGCTATCTTCTCCTGCGGAAATCCATGCAGCTTCCCGAGCAGATCTCCGATATCATCAAGATGACCATGAGCGGGCAGACCAAGGTGAACCTGGATGTTACAGGCTCGGAGGAGCCGCTTCGGCAGCTGGATATGATGATCAACAAGATCATCCTCACGGTGATCTGTGCAGCCTTGCTGCTGGGTTCCAGCACAATCTGCACGACGAACATGACGCCGAAGGTCATGGAGATTCCCCTGCTGGGGTTCTTTGGCTATTTGGCGGCATTGATCTTGAGTTTGCGGTTGATCTGGGATATCAATAAGAAAAAATGGAAGTAGGGAAGGGAGACCTGTCATGCGAGGGGTACGCGGTGCGACCACTGTGGAGGAGAATACCAGGGAGGCCATACAGCAGGCTGTGCAGGAGATGGTATCTGCCATGATGCAAAGCAACGGCCTTGTGCCGGAGGATATCGGGGCAGCCATTTTCACTGCCACGGAGGATATCACGGCGGGATTTCCTGCCACGGGAATGCGGCAGATGCCGGGAATGGAGGCAGTGCCTCTTTTTGATGCCAGGCAGATGGATGTGGAGGGCAGCCTTCCCATGTGCATCCGCCTTTTGTTGCTGACGGATATGGACAAGCCCCAAAAGGACGTGGTTCATGTCTACTTGAGAGAAGCCAGGGCATTGCGCCCGGATCTTTGCCGATGATGGGAGCCATCAGTACGACAGGGCGCAGGTTCCGGCCGGAAAATGTCAGGCTGGCGAAGGAAGTGGCGCAGAAATTCGGCATTCCCTATGTTGCGCGCAACCGGGAATCCATGGAGGAGCTTCGGGAACAATACGATTGCGAGCTGATCCTTGTGGCAAAGAAGGGCCTGCTGGTGCTGGATACCCTGCAGGGGGAACTGTTTTTCCATCCCAATATGGCACATCTCCGCCTGAAAAATCTCCGCATGGGAGAGCGCGACCATATGGTGGACGCAATGGATCTTCGCCCGGGCATGACGGTGCTGGACTGTACGCTCGGCTTCGGTGCCGATGCCATCGTGGCAAGCTATGCCACCGGCTCCGGCGGCAGCGTGACGGGGCTGGAGATCAATCCCTTTGTGGCTGAGGCGATTGGTTATGGCCTGGGGCACAGCCTGGGAGATAATTATGACATGCATGAGGCCATGCGGAGGATTCGCGTCCACTGTGCGGATTACCTGGAATTTTTGAGAGAGCAGCCGGACAAGTCCTTCGATGTGGTCTACTTCGACCCGATGTTTCGCCATCCCCTCATGGAGAGCGAGAATCTGAACCCCCTTCGTGCAGTGGCAGACCATCGTCCCGTATCCCTTGATGCGATTTCCGAGGCGAAGAGGGTTGCCCGCCATCGGGTGGTGCTGAAGGAGAACAGCCGAAGCCTGGAATTTGCCCGCCTGGGATTCACGAAAATGTCAGGTGGGCAGTACAGCAAGATACGGTACGGGGTTTGTGAGACCATGGGAGCATGCCTTTGAAGGGCGTGTTTTCATGGTTTTTTATTTGCAATCTTTTTCGTTCAATGTTACAATATATACTAACGAGTTAAACGGACGGGTATTATTTTTCTTTTTTTGTGAATTACGAACGTTTCGGAAAGCAATTATAATATCATAATCTCTGGAAGACGCTGGTGGATGAACATGCTCTGCTTGATAGGACGGGTTTGGTTTGTCGGTGGAGGGGTTCGCTTTGTCAGTGCTTCCTTTA
>JAFSWY010000076.1 GCA_017444295.1 Selenomonadaceae bacterium
AGGGGGCAATCCTCATCGGCATTGCGTTCATCACAGTGGTGGCGATGTTTCTGGGGCTCTCGCCTGTTCCTCAGGGATTTGGGGACATCATCAGCACATCGATCCCGTATATGGGGGAGACCTTCGGGCAGCTGGACATTGCCGGGGCATGGAACTATGGCATCATCTCGATTATCTTCACCTTCACGGTGGTGGAGCTGTTCGATAACATGGGGACGCTCATCGGCCTGACTTCCAAGGCAAAGATGGTGAAGCCCAACGGGGAGATCGAGAATCTTGACCGTGCCCTCACCGTGGATGCGGCGGGTACCATGTGCAGCGCCGTGTTCGGCACGTCGACGGTCACTTCCTATATCGAGAGTGCCGCCGGCATTGCGGCAGGGGGAAAGACGGGGCTCACAGCGGTCACCGTTTCCGTGCTCTTCCTCGTCGCCCTGTTCTTCGCGCCGCTCATTGGCCTCGTGCCGGGATTTGCGACGGCACCGGCCCTCATTCTGGTGGGGGCTCTCATGATGTCTGAGGTAGGCAACATTGATTTCAAGGATTTCACGGAGGCGCTTCCCGCATTCCTGACCATCATCATGATGCCTTTGACCTCCAGTATCGCCAACGGCTTTGCTTTCGGTTTTGTCAGCTATGCTTTCATCAAGACCTTGGCGGGCAGGCCCCGCGAGGTAAGCCCTATCATGTGGATTGTCTGCATTGCGTTCATCGTGAATCTGCAGCTGCGGCCATGATTTATGAATGAAAGCCGGAACAAATTTTTGAGAATGCAGTTCATCGACCCGCAGGCATTTTGCCTGCGGGTCTTTCTGGATGTGTCTGATACTTATCTCGGATTAAAATTTTAAATCTTTTATAGGATTTCATCCGAGAACGTCTCATACACTCTCCGTAAGAAATAAAATTTCTAACGGAGAGTAGTATGAATTGGATTATGCTGGGCGTTATAACGAGGCTCTATAGGTGGGGGATGGATGCAATGGAGCATGAGGGGAGGCATGGGCATTTATGAGAGTCGCTGTGGTTGTTCCCATGTATAAGGAAGAACTGGCTTGGTTTGAACGAATATCGTTGAAACGGGCAGTTCGGGTATTGGGAAGATATCCCATTTGTTTTCTGGCGCCCGAAGGACTTGACATTGAATATGAGCATGTTTTGGGAAATTGTTTTACGGTCAGATTTGCAAAAGAGTTTTTCGGGAGCGTGCAAGGGTATAACAAATTGATGATGAGCAGGAGGTTTTACCGGCGTTTCTTGGAATACGATTACATTTTGATTCATCAATTGGATGCCTTTGTTTTTTCGGATCAATTGGAATACTTCTGTCAAATGAAATATGATTATATTGGGGCACCATGGGTATTGACGGGGGTAAAATGGATTCAGGGAAAGCCTGTTGTCTTGCATGTGGGAAATGGAGGATTTTCTTTGCGAAATCCAAGGGCGTGTTGCAATCTTCTGGAAAGGTATTCAGAGGCCAAAGGAAATTGGACATCCAATGAAGATTCTTTTTTTTCCTATTATGGAGGAAGGGAAAAGAGTGACTTCCGTGTAGCACCAATTGATGTGGCATATCGATTTTCCTTTGAAGTCCATGCGATGCGAGGTTTTCGGAAGAATGGCGGAGTGCTTTCTTTTGGATGCCATGGATGGAATATATACAGCGCAGATTTTTACAGGAAAATTTTTTCAGCCATGGGTTATGAGCTGGAGGCGTACTATGGCAAGATGAATAATCTGGACATGGATGACATAGGGTACAAACTTAGGAATATCGTAGCATATAATCGGTTGTTGCGCCGTTTGAGAAACAGGAGATCCCTTCGCAGATATTTGCCGGATATATCTGTTTGTATATTGCATATGATAGGGGACGAGGGGAAAGTTATCGCGTCAATCCTTTGCAGAGAAGGATTGGATGTATCGCATGGTGCGTATTTTTATGATGAGAATGATATCGATTCCTTGATAAGAAACATGGAAAAATTGGGAAATACTTCCTTGGATCAAGTGGTGGTTTCCTTGAGAGATGATTTGATTGTTTCTGAACTTGAACATGCTGGGCTGCGTTATGGGAAGGATTTCGTTTCTTTTTGGCAGGAATATATTGCATATGCAGAAAAACTATTGGCGTCCTGGTGTAAGACCTCGTCCAGATTTATGATAATGAATCGTCCGAGTGGAAAGAAGAAGGCGGCGCAGGAACATGCGCCAACTGACGATGACGGCGTAGATGGCCGCATGGGGAGTAGGATTTCGGAAATCTGACGTCGAATATCTTTACGAGAGATGCGTTGAAAAGGAGGAACGGAAGCCATGAAAATTGTTGTTGCCATTGATTCCCTCAAGGGGAGCCTTACTTCCCTTGAGGCGGGGGATGCGATCCGCGGGGGGATTCTCAGGGTTTACCCGGAGGCAGAGGTGCAGGTGCGCCCACTTGCTGACGGTGGCGAGGGAACAGTGGAGGCGCTTACCCTCGGTATGGGAGGGAGTATCCAGAGGGTTTCGGTCACAGGGCCTTTGGGCGAGAAGGTAGAGGCGGCATATGGGATTCTGCAGGATGGATGCACTGCCATTGTGGAGATGGCGGCTGCTGCGGGAATCACCCTTGTTCCCCCGCAGGAACGCAATCCCTATCGTACCACGACCTATGGCGTGGGGGAAATCTTGAAGGATGCCATGGGCAAGGGCTGCCGCCATTTCATCGTGGGCATTGGCGGCAGCGCGACAAACGACGGTGGCCTGGGAATGCTTCAGGCACTGGGCTATGGGATGCTGGATGCGGATGGCAGGGATGTGCCCTTTGGGGCGGAAGGCCTGCAGAGATTGGCGCGGATTGAGACGGGGAAGGTCCTGCCGGAGATGGAGCATTGCAGCTTCCGTATCGCTTGCGATGTCACGAACCCGCTTTGCGGGGAGAATGGATGCAGTGCGGTCTACGGGCCGCAGAAAGGTGCGACAGCCGAAACCATCCCCCAGATGGACAAATGGCTTGCAGATTATGCTGCGCTTTCCCGCAGGACTTTTGCCCATGCCGATCCGAACTTTGCAGGAGCCGGGGCTGCCGGAGGAATGGGATTCGCGTTCCTTACCTATACCAATGCGGTACTGGAGTCCGGCATCCGGATTGTCCTGGAGGAGACAAGGCTGGAGGAGTACGTGCGGGAAGCGGATCTCGTCATCACGGGCGAGGGGCGGCTGGATGCCCAGACGGTCATGGGCAAGGCCCCCGTTGGCGTTGCGGATATCGCGAAACGCCACGGAAAGCCTGTGCTGGCCTTTGCCGGATGCGTCACGCGGGATGCAACGGCATGCAATGCCCATGGCATCGATGCATTCTTCCCCATTCTGCGGGGCGTGTCCACACTAGAGGAGGCCATGGACCCAGGCAATGCACGGCAGAATATGATGGATACGGTGGAGCAGGCCATGCGTTTGCTCCAGGCCGGCATCCGGCTTTGAAGATATTATTGACATCCCCCGACGGATATGCTATGATTCTTTGATGTAGATGCCTGTATGGGGCATCCTGGCTGGATGTTTTTCATCCATCCCCAACCGCACGATGAGGTTCCGAAAACGGGGGCGGTCCCGTACCGAAGTCGGCGAGTAACCGATAGGGAGGTGTTTTCATGTACGCTATTATCAAGACGGGCGGCAAGCAGTACCGCGTTGCGGAGGGCGATGTCGTCATGGTGGAGAAGCTTGAGGCTGCTGAGGGCGATGCTGTTGTCTTCGACCAGGTGCTCACTGTTGTCAACGATGGTGATGTCAAGGTCGGCAAGCCCCTCGTGGATGGTGCTAAGGTGACGGGCAAGGTAGAGACCCAGGGCAAGGCAAGGAAGATTCTCGTCTTCAAGTACAAGGCGAAGTCGAACTATCGCCGTCGTCAGGGCCATCGTCAGCCCTTCACGAAAGTTGTCATTGAGAAGATTGAAGCCTGATCATGATTGAGGTTTCCATTTTTTTAAGTCAGGGAGAAAGGATATCCGGCTTTCGGGTCACGGGCCACAGTGGCACGGCGGCCAAGGGCAGGGACATCGTCTGTGCCGGGGTTTCGGCTCTTGCGCAGGCAGCGCTTTTGGGAATAGGGGAGTACCTGCATCGCGAAGTGGAGTATTCGGTAGCGAGCGGGAAGCTCTGCATGAAATTGAAAGGCGCCCCTGATGATTTGACGGAAGCGGTTTTACAGACCATGCTTTTAGGGCTGATGGAGATTGAGAAGCTCAGCCCGAGAGCTGTACGGATCAAGAGAGTGCAGGAGGTGACATAGATGTTCGTTTTTGATTTGCAATTGTTTGCCCACAAAAAGGGCGTGAGCTCCACCCGCAACGGCCGCGACAGCCATTCGAAGCGCCTTGGCGTCAAAGAGCAGGCCGGCACGATGGTTACGGCGGGCAGCATTCTGGTTCGCCAGAGGGGAACCCATTTCCATCCGGGGCATAACGTGGGGATTGGCAAGGATGATACGCTTTTTGCCAAGGTTCGTGGCAAGGTTGCTTTTGAGCGCAAGGGAAAGTATCGTCGCCAGGTCAGTGTCTACACTGAAGAAGAACAACACGCCGTGTAATTGGGATTATCATGCCTGCGCTGCCTTCGGGATGGCGCAGGTATTGTTGTATTGGGAGCTGGCATTGCGCAGGCGATACCGGCTTTTTCCACATCCTGCGGGAACTTTGAAAGGAACGGGTCATGCAATTCATTGATCGGACGAAGATCATCGTCAAGGCGGGCGATGGCGGTCATGGGAAATCGGCATTCCGCCGGGAGAAATTTGTGCCGAAGGGCGGCCCCTC
>JAFSWY010000077.1 GCA_017444295.1 Selenomonadaceae bacterium
GCATTCCAATGGGTTCGCGGCACTTCCTGAGGCACTGCTCGGAAAGGCGCTGGAGGGGACGGAAGATTACGAACTGATTCCCGGGCTGAATTTCTACGAGTTTTTGCCGTTCCATGGGAAGGAGGAAGATACGCCGCTCCTTTTGAGCCAAGTGAAAGAGGGAAGTGACTACGAGGTCATCGTGACGAATCCTGCGGGGCTTTACCGTTACTGCACGGGGGAGGTCATCCGCGTGAAGGAGTGCAAAAACGGCAGAATGGTGTTCTCCTGTCTGGGCAGGAAGGGAGATGTGGCGGATTTAGGGGAGGCTGTCCTTTGGGAACAGGAGATTTACGATGCCATTGCAGAAGTGTCGGAGGAGTACAGGATGCCCTTGGCGGATTTCGCATATTTCATGGAAGAGGAAGCCGGGGAAAGATGTCTGCATTTTCTTTTGGAGCCTGCAGACGAGCAGAGGGAACGGGGCATGGCCGCTTCTCTCGATGAAGCGCTCTGCCGCATAAGCCCTTCCTATGCTGCAGCGCGCAAAAAGGGACTTTTCCCCTGCCGGATGGATTGGAGCCAGCCGCAGACGCACCTTCTGTATCGCGACGTGGAACGTTTCCGCAAGAAGACTGCGCCGGATCATATTCTGCCGGTCCATTTCCTGAACACCCCGGCCAAAGTGAGTTTCTTTTTGCAAAACATCAATAGGTATTCAGTAAGAGATTCCGGATGAAATCGGCAACAGCAGGTGGCCCATTCCTTACATTGGAATGGGCCACCTGCTGTTTTTCAATATATCCTATTTGACATTTGCCTTGCTTGTGCCTGTTTCCACATAGCTTAGGGCTTCCTCCAGGAAAGCCCTGGCGGTGCCGTCGGAAATGCGTGCGGTCTTTTGCTGGGCGGTGAATTCCTTGTTTTTCTCCTTTAGTTCTGCCAGCAGACTCTTCATTTCCTTCGGGTTATTTTCGGAGCGATGCATCCGCAGAAGCTGCAGTGCCTGCAGGTCTGCCCGGGCCAGCTCCCCGAACAGCTCCAGCTGTGGGGCGCATTCCTTCCGGATGTCCTTTGGGAGTTCTTTTTGCAGGTGGGAGGAGGCATCGTCCATGGCCTGGAATCGATGGCGAAGCTCAAACCAGCCGAGCTCGGCTTCGATGCCGCCAGTTGCCCAGTGCTCCCAGAAATCGTCCATTTCCCGGCGGAGCGCTGCGGCATCCTGCGGCCCGCAGTGGGCCCAAGTGTTTTCCATGCGCTGGGAATGGGAGGCAAAGAGCTCCATGTCCGCAGCCAGTTTGCCGTACTGTTTTTTGATGGCACGGGACCATGCCTCTTCCGGTGCGTAGTGTTCGGGATCCTGTGCGTACTCCGCTCCTGTGGCGAGGGCGATCTTGGAAAGGTGTTCATGCTTCATGGGATTGAAGAAAAGAGCCGGCAGCTCTTCCTTCTTCGGCAGGTTCACGATTGGCCCCAGGGCGAGCTTTGCCTCCTGGTAATCCGATACGGGATAGTTCCACCATACGCCGAGTTTGCGGCCATAAAGTCCGTCAGCCTGTTCCAGATCCTTGTCGGAAATGCCCTCCGTCACGACACCGTTTCCGGTGTAAAGCACCGTCACGTCCGGGGAGAGAACCTCGGGGAAGGTGCGGGTGTAGGGCTTGGGTTCCTTCTCTGTCACCATGTCCTCGTAAAAGTATTCCGTGGGAACGGCAAGGAAGGGCGGGACATCTTCATGGGCCGCGCGGAATTCCTTTTGGACTTCATTGATGAATTCCGCCTGATTGCGGGCATCCTCTGCATCCACGGAGCTTTTTTCCGTCATGCCTTTAATGTCGTCAAAGAAAATGGCAAAGCGGCGTATGCCCAGGCCATGCATAGCTTCCAGCTTCTTCAGCATGATTTTTCGGTCTGCTATGCCCTCCGCCCCGCTATAGTGCAGATCATGCCCCGGGGATATCGCAAAGACAAACTCCACATGGTGTTTGTCTGCTGTTCGCACCAGTTCTGCCAGCCGTTTCTGCAGTTTTGGGGGATAGGGCTCCCGCCAGCGGTCCTTATGATAGGGGTCGTCCTTGGGGGCGTAGATATAGGCATTGAGGCCCTGTTCCCCACAAAATTTCAGCATATCCTTCCGATTTTTGTGGCTCCAGGGAGTGCCATAGAATCCTTCTACCACGCCGCGCAAGGAAATAGGGGAAGCATCTGCGTCGGATACAGGAAATGCCATGAACAGCAGTCCTGCAAGAAAACATGAAAACCAGTAAAACATACTGCACCTCCAGGAAAAATGGTATTCTACCCTATAAGTATATCACAAATTCGGGACAGAGAACATTGGTATGGCAGGAATTTTCAGTTTCTTGGCGAAATAAAAATACGGGAAGAGATTCCTGCAGAAAAGCGTAGTTATGTGAGTGAAGAAGGGGGAAAATAATATGTTTCGTAAAAAAGGCATGGCCTTTTTGATTTTGGTCTCGCTGTTTCTTTGCCTGACCATGAATATTTCTTTCGCTGCGGAGGGGGTTGCCAAGGCGGAGCTGGACTAGGAGCTTGCCCGGATGATTGGCGATACGGGAACCAAAGTTCCCGGTCTCGGTGTGATTGTCTTTCGGGATGGCCGGGAAGTGTATAGCAATTTCCTGGGACAGGCTGTCATTGATGAGAAGGATCCCTCAAAGAGCAAGCCTTTTGCTCGCGACAGCAGATTCCGTATTGCCTCGGTATCGAAGATGTTTACCATCTTCACCATCATGCAGCTGGTCGAACAGGGGAAACTGGATTTGGACGCTGATGTGAGCCGATATTTGGGATTTGAATTGCGCAATCCCAACTATCCTCAGCAGCCAATCACCATAAGGATGCTCGCTTCCCACACATCATCCCTGCGTGATGACAAAATCTACAGCATACCGCCGCAGATGAGCCTGCAGGAATTTTTCAAGCCCACCGGTGAATTCTATGTCAATGGTGGACATTTTGCACC